>CAZZEA010000109.1:0-3749 GCA_964652925.1 uncultured Candidatus Peribacteria bacterium
CCAATTTACTACTTTGTAATAAAGTGGTGCAATAGACTTGAAAATGTGCCATTTTGTATATACAACACATATAAATATTTAAATAAAAAGGTCAATATGTATTGCTTTTAGAAAAAACCATAGCAAAATAAATCAAAAACACTATACTCCCGCTATGAGACTCCTCAGACACATCAACAAAGCGCTCGCTTACGTTGTCATCATATTTATCAAAATCTATCAATTCACCCTCTCACCAGATAAGAGTATATTTTTCTTATACCTCAGATGAAGAGTATGCGCGCACCATCCTCATTGCAGCCAGTACAGCATCAATGTCCTCAAAAGATATGGATTTTGGCCAGGAATTTTTTATGCTTTCGATAGAGTTTTACATTGTACACCAAGCATGACCATCAACTACGATCCAGACCATTACAAAATAGTTTTCTTCTCATCAGCTACTATCGGAGTCCCTTTTTTACAAGAATTAACAAAAGATAAAAGATTTGAAATAGTTTGAGTAGTTACTCAATGCGATAAACCACAAGGAAGAGGAATGGAAACGTGTGAAAATATTATCAAAACAGAAGCAAAAAAGATGTTTCCAAACCAAAATAACAACTTCATAATTACTCCAACCAAAATTAACCCAGAAAAATCTGAAGAAGGCAAAGAATTTAGCAAACGACTCCAAGAAAAACAACCAGATTTCCTAGTTGTGATAGCCTACGGAAAGATTATCCCAGAAACAATTCTCAATATTGCAAAGATTACCCCTATCAATGTTCATGGATCAATTTTACCGAAATATCGCTGAGCATCTCCTATTCAATCAGTTTTCCTCAATTGAGAAAAATCATCTGGAATCACTATTATGAGAATGGATAAAGGAATGGACACAGGGGATATGATCGATATTTTACAAACTAAACTTACATTCAACCGAACCTGCAAAGATTTGATAGATCGAATGAAACAAAAATGACCAGAATTTTTAAATGAAACTCTACGAAAATTCGGCAAAAAAATCCTTGGAAGTCAAAAACAAGACGAATCCAAAGCAACTTATTGCTCCAAAATAGAAAAAGAAAGCTGAGAAATCAATCCTTATGAAGATTCCTTAGAAAGCGTTTACCAAAAATATCGTGGATTCTACCTCCGACCAAAGATCTATTTTATGCACGAATGAAAGAGAATTATTATCGAAAAATTAATCTTAGATGAAAATATATATAATCACGAAAAAGACAATCCATTATTTAACTGATCAGTCATTGCGAGCCTGCCTACCGGACAGGCAGGTGTCAACGAAGCAATCCAAAACAAATTAAACAATTGTATCCTTGATATAAAAGTAAAACCTGAAGGAAAAAAATCAATGGATCGAGAATCATTCAAAAATGGATATCTGAAATAAACCAAAGCCCAAATAAATACAAAAAAACATTTTTGTCAAATAAAAGGCGATTTTACTATCGCTTTTTTTGCTTTTTAAAAATTTCTGAGTATACTTATTTTGAGTTATTTGGTTTCAAAAACCTTATAAGCTATTATACACTTTATAAGCGTTATAAACGTAATTAATGGACGAAAATAAACAACAACCACCTCAAACACCCGAAAATAAACAACCCGCTCAAGCCGAATCAAACACAATCGACTTTAGCAAGTTTTCGCTTTGATCAACACCTTCTCAACCAGTAGCTGAGTGAAATCTTTTTCGCCAACCAGAAACTACAGAACAAATTTCAAGGTGACAAACAAACATAAATTCAGGTTGAAATCAAAATCAAACATCTGAGCAAACAGAGACAAAAAACCTAATAGCAGAATTAAACGATATGCAGCAAGACACAAGAGAAGACGTACATATAGAAAATATAGCCATACAAGAAAGTAAACCAGAAAATAAAACAGCCCCAGTTCTTGGAGAAAGCTGAATAGGAAAACGAGCTATCACTCAAAAAACAAACACAAAAGTAGAACAAATTATGTTGGCATATCTAGCAATTTTATTTTCTGTTTTAGCTATTTTTTTGATTAGTTTGTATGATAAATATATTTCTCTATCAGTACATCCAACAGAAAATCAAAATCAAACATTGGTAGAAAGAGTAAAAACAGTTACAAAAACAATAAGCGAGCACACAAACATAAATGAATATGCATTACGAGTTGATAGAACAGATATCATGACAAACAACGATGCAAAAAACACAACAAAAGATATTATTCAAAATAAAAATTTGAATTATCTTCATAAAAAAGATATCTTGGAAAAAAATATGACTAGTTTAACTGAAACAACATTACAAAATGCACAAAAACTGGATGGAGTAAAAAAAGAAATTATAAAATATGGCTTCATTCCGCAACAATTATACGACATAATAGAAACGAAACAATGAACAAGCGGAATTAAAAAAAGAATTGCATTGATGGAAAATATAAAATTCATAACTGCATTCAAATCTTTTTCATACATGGAAAGTTTTATACAATGATTTGCAAATAGCACAAGCAAAGATCCTGTTTTAATAGAAGGTCAACTTAAAAAAATGATGGTTGATGCCGAAAAAGATGTTGTTGTATATACAAACACCTGTTTCCTAAACCCTTACGAAATTACGAATGAATGTTCAACAACAGAAGACTTTGATAATTATTATAAAATAATTGAAACTCAAAGAACAGTTGACACAAATTTCATAAAACAGTTGGCAACATATGTAGAAAACAAACTTCAAGAAACTGACATCCCTACATTTAACATTAATTTTTTAAAATTTAATCCAAAAGAAGACAAAATAGATTTCACTATTGATTTGAATACAAATTCTCAAGATGAAATAGCATTAAACAAACAAGGAATTCTAAATCCACATGTATTTATAGTTACCAATCTCATAAATCTTTTAAAACAAAGTTTACTTGTAATTTGAGAATGAATAAAAGCAAATCAAATTAAAACAAGCCCAAAAATAATTAGAGTTGGTTCTACCGTATTTACCGTAAATAATTCATCAATAAAATTGAGTTTACCAATACAAAAAGGTAGTCAAAGAGAAATTAGTGACTTTTTTAGTAGCAAATATTAAATACCATGGAAGACACAAATCAACAAAAACCTATTATGAAAAGCATAGTAGATCCAGAACTGGTAAAGAAAGCAAAAGATATGCTAATATCAACACGAAATATAGCAAAAAAGATTTTTCATAGTAAAAAAAACGACAAAAAAACAATAATTTTAATTGCTGGAATTGTGTTTATAATAGCTTTATATCGTTGATTTTCACTTTATCAAACTATCTCAGATCTCAACAAAGATCCATTTTCTTTGGAAAGAATACAGCAATACGACATAACAAATCTCAAAACAAATCCACTCACAAGAAACGACATTGCCTCTTCCACAACAATATATGATCTTATAGAAAACAATGAAAACATAAAAGAAGAAACAGAAAGATACAATAAATACAAAGAAAATCTGCTTTATCCATACACATATTTTTTACAATACCTATTATTACCAAAATTAAATATCCGAAAGGAATATTACACAAACACCCTAAAAACAGATATTTTGGGAAGAAGTTTTTTGGAAGAAAATCCATATAACGACATCAATTTACTTCAAAAACGAACAGATTTTTTTAGCTCAACAGAGCAAAACGAAATAAATCAGATCAAAGACATCAAAATTAGTGATATAATAGAATATGAAAATTGATTATTTTGAATCAGAATTAATTTTTCATTTA
>CAZZEA010000110.1:0-2526 GCA_964652925.1 uncultured Candidatus Peribacteria bacterium
TGTTCAGGGTTTAATTCGTTACTTGTAGTACCATCTCCAAAATCCCAAGTAAAATAAACTATTTCATCACCTGGATCATTAAGCGTAGTAGTAGATGCATCCAATGTCACCAAAAAAGGAGATGTTCAAACAGAATCAGGTTTAACTATTAATCTACCAATAATAGAATCTCTATTTACATAAATATTAAACGTTTCTAATGTTCTTGCATTGGTAGATACATCTTCAACCAATACCTGCACAACATGTTCATCAGGAGAATTAATAGTAAATTCAAACGTTTTATTATCTGGAGACAACACAGGAATTCAATCCAAAGAAATTTTTCTAGTAGCACGAGGGTTATTTGGTACAATAGAAACTAAATCCAATCTTATTACTGTTGGTATTTCTGATATAGTAACATTACCATTTACAAACGTATTCAATCAACTTTGAGTAAATGAAGCAAATTTCGGAGATCATGGAGATTTATAAGACAAATCATAATTTATTTTAAAATCCATAGCTCAAACCTCTATATCTTCACTTTCACATGATCATTTTTTACCTTCATCTGTTATAAATTCAACCTTTAGAGAATACATTCAAGCAGAAGGAAATTGATAATCAAAAGAAGGTTGTTTAGATTTTGTAGATTGTAAGGTTTTTTTACCATCAAGAACAAGATATTGATATTCTACAACACTAGCTGTTGATTCCAAAAACTGAACATTAAAATTATATGAGGTACTTTCTGTATTTGTAGTCAATATTTCACAAACCGGAACATCTGATTGTTCTACTCTAAGAGGAAACACATATCAATACTTGCTTAAATCAGGAAATCTAACAGTTACTGCATATAATTGAGCTTTTTTATATGTATAGGTAAAAGTAGATGCATTTTGTTTATCCGCTTCTCAATCTCCATCAGCATCCCAAATTATTTTATAATCTTGTAATCAAAAATCTCTAAAGACACTAGAAGCATCAAATCTGATTTTACTTGGCACTCTTCATACTATCATTTCAGTATTTGCATCATTATAGGTTATATTTCATTCTACAGGACTTACAGATACTTCTGACACAAAAACAACAGATCATGCAGGAACATCCTTCTGCATTCTTTCACCCGTAGGAACATTTACATAATCAATATCCAATTTCATAGCATATTCTCCTTTTTTGAAATAGATACAAGATCAATCAAATTTTGCTGTAGACATATTCATAGGTATATTCTGACCATTACCACAATCTAACGTTATTTGATTAAATTTAGCCTGTCCAAAACTTGGCAATATTTGTCCATTAAAATAATCTGTATTAAGTTCAAAAGTCATAAGAGATGGTGCTATTAAAGCAACACCAGGCGTACTTGTATTAATATATCATTCTTTAAAATAAGCTTTTGTCATTATTAGTCTATTATTGTCTACAATAGAATCCACAGAAATATTTTTGATCATATCCAAAACTCTAGATCACAAGAAGATCCCTCATATAAACAATATAAAACCAAAAAGCAATCAGATTCAATATCAGACTTTTGATTTATTTTTTATACTAACAAGCCTATATCAATTGACTACCAACATTCACATAGCAAGAAATATAAGTAATCCAAAGAAAACCACAGAAAATACTTGCAATAAATTTCTTGTCGTCTCTGGATCTAAACCTACTCTACTAAGTTGAGCAGGATTATTGATAAGATAATAAAATATACCAACCAATCATCCTACCAAAACAATTAACAACACAAAACATCATATTAAAAATCCTCTCATAGAAATTTTTGATCAGGAAGTTTTTTGTACAACAGTTGGTTTATTTACATGGTTTGGATTATATCACAAAGATTCAAGATTTTTATTATTTTGATTATATTGTGATGAAATTTGTTGAGCCTGCTGATATATTTGTTGCTTTTGAGCATCAGGAAGTTGCGGATTTTGAAGCATAGCGGCCAATTGATTATATTGCTGTTGCAATAATTGTTGCTGTTGAAGCAATTGTTGTATTTGTTGTTGATTCAAAACAGCATCAACTTTCTGTGCTGCTTGTGCATTTGTTTGTTGTTGAGGAGCTTGTTGTCACGCATTTGGAGACTGCCCTGCTTTTTGAAAAAATGGATCAACCATGAATGAAGATATAATGTAAAATTCGCACGAATGATAATAATATAAAAAAGATTTACAATACAAAATTATACAAAAGTAATTACCAAAAAATTTTATATAAAAAAGTCAAGCCAAACAAACAGAACAACACACACTTCCGTTGTATTTCCACTCAAAAAATTTATATATTTTCAATGAAATTCTTTTTACGCAGAAAACACATTATATGTCAAAGCAGAAGAATTATTTCCTACAAAAATTGTTTACCAAAAAACATATTTTAATCCATCTCTTCATAGTCATTTTAGTATGATTATGAATTTTTAGTATAATTCAAAACACAAAAGCCCAATCATGAAACGGATGATTTTCTATTGTTAATAATCAATTCACCCAAGTAAATATAGGCAATTATATA
>CAZZEA010000110.1:2536-3712 GCA_964652925.1 uncultured Candidatus Peribacteria bacterium
TTTTGGAATTATAAAATTATGAGCTTCATGAATAATTGATGATTTTCGACGAAATCGAAATTGAATAAATACAAAATTATACGATACTTGAATAAATCTTATTTATTTCAATAATTTTGATACTCAAGAATCTTTGGAAGAAAATCTAGTTCCTTTGGCAAAATCTAGTAGAGATTTTTCATCAATACAAGGAAATAACTGATGGAGATATTATTATAAATGAGAATCAACAGCAACCTGATATACAAACATATGTACCACCATATCAAATGAATATAGAAACCAATGATGAGAACAATGTAGTCTTCATTGTTCAGAAGATATATCATCATGTTTAAATCGAGAATCAATGCGAAATTGACGAACATATGTTGACGTTTGTATAGAATATATGCGAATAGATGATTATTGAAACAATTGTCAAAGTTCTAGTATTAATGCCGATTGTTATGAGTCAACAGTTTTTTATAATTCATGATGACAAATTGTAGATATTGGCCAATGATATGATGCAGAACCAACGCTTCTATGTTATGTAGTTACTACTACAACTACTATTCCAATATTTAATTTAACATATTCTTGAAACATCCGAACAATATGAACAAAACCAATCATAACACACAATTTTGCAAACATAGGAAAAAAATATTCTCATCCAGGATCTGGTACAAAAGATTCCTTAATAAACCTTTCTTGATTAAACAATATACCTATAGTTTGGTCATGGACAAGTAATTTAAGTTGAAAAATTAAAATAATAAACACAATTCAAGATGATATCAATGCATGTTGAGATGGTATTATTTATAAAATATATACAGGAACAATAGAATGAGGTCAATTAACAGGGGTTAATCTAATAAAAACACATTATCTTCCAAACCTATCTTGAACAATTATAGAACGAAGTGGAAATATTCGCACAAATCAGAATATATTTTTTGAAATAAATAACAGTTGAAATAACGAATGTGACGGAACTCGAAATGATATAGAAATATATGATATTACTGATTGAGGACAAATATCTTGACCTCCAACAATCAATCCAAATGGTAAATATTGATGAGCATTGGAATTTGATGGAACTCATCAACAATATAGTCTTTGAAGCTGAGTTAATCAATGAACTGGTATAACTATTTCTGCTTGGATCAAGAAAGATAATGCAAA
>CAZZEA010000111.1:0-3657 GCA_964652925.1 uncultured Candidatus Peribacteria bacterium
ATACCAATTTACTACTTTGTAATAAAGTGGTGCAATAGACTTGAAAATGTGCCTTTACGTTGGTGAAATTAATATAACAATTTACTTACAAATGTCAACACAATTTTGCACTTTTTTTATATATCACAACAAAACCAATTTCCAAGCAGATTTTTAATTGTTTTTCCTTTAAATTTTTATATAAAAATTATACACAAAATTATAAATTATACATTTTACATTATAAATTAATCAAAATCCACTACCGCACCATCATTATCTCAGATGTTCACCTAGGTACTCCTGATACAAATCACGAGAAACTTTTTGATTTTCTTACAAACAATACCTGTGATAATCTAATTCTCAACTGAGATATTATTGATGGATTATATTTAGGATTTTTTTCAAAATGACTGCAAAAACATAGACCAATCATAGAATATATTCTAAATCTTTGAACAGAAAAAAAAGTAAAAGTCACCTATCTAAGAGGAAATCACGAAAGATTTTGGAAAAATCTCTTACCAATAAAAATAAATAATATTGTTTTTGCTGATGAAATCATCTATGAATCATGAGATAAAAAATATCTTATCTGCCATGGTCAACAATTTGACAAAGAATATTGTTGCGCAAGCATTATTAATACACTATCTTTCCTATGATGAACATTTCTTTTTCGAATTAATAGAAAATTCAACAAAAAAAGAGAAAAAAATTGAAAAGAATATTTTTCTTTAGTTTCAAAAATTAAAAAATTAGCAAAAAATATAGCCCTTTGATGACCTAAAGCTTTCGAAAAGAGAATAATCAAAACCCTTAGCGAAAAAAAATGCGATGGACTAATCTGCGGACATCTCCACAAACCAGAAATCAAACAAATCTGAATATATAATTACATGAATTCTTGAGATCGAGTAGAATCTTGCACAGCCCTAGTCGAAACAGAAAATAATGAATGGAAATTGATTAAAGTTTAAAAAATCTTATCTCTTCACCTTTCCATGTGGCGTCCCTTCCACGAATCCCGCTTGGGTCTGCACACCAATGACTGCTTTTTCATGAAATTCAGATAAATTCGCAGCCCCAACATACGTCATTGCACTACGCAACCCTGCAATAAATTCATCTACAATGTCTCCTACACTAGCTCTTCCTTCTTTGAGATATATTTTTGACGTTGAAATTCCTTCACGAAACATTTGTTTTCTCGCTAATTCAAACTTTGACAATCACTTATTTCTCAAAGAAACAGCCTTTTTGGAAGCCATTCCATAATTTTCTTTGTACATATTTCCTTGTTCATCATATTTAATATCTCCAACAGATTCAAAAGTACCTGCAAAAATAGTTCCAAGCATAACATGATTTGCACCAGCAGCCAAAGCCAAAATCATATCTCTTGGTTCTTTGATTCCTCCATCTGCCCACACAAATTTTCCATGTTTCTTAGCTTCTTGAGCACATTTATAAACAGCCGTAAATTGAGGTCTTCCTACACCAGTTTTCATTCTTGTCGTACACATAGCTCCAGGACCAATTCCCACTTTAACACCGTCTGCTCAAGCCTCAAGCAAAGCTTTTGTTGCTTCTGCAGTAACCACGTTTCCAGCTACAATTTTCACCGTATCTCCAAACAAATTTCTACACCTCTTGATCGCATCAATCATAGATTTTTGATAAGCATGAGCGGTATCCAAAACAAATATTCTAATTCATAAATCAAACAACATTTTGGCCCTCTCCTCAAAATTATTAATTCCAAGCGCAACTGTCACATCCAAACGCCCTTGTTCATCCAAAGTTGGTTGATAAATAGTATTTCTCACCGCCTGTTTTTTTGTCAAAACTCAGATCAAAACTCAATTTTTATTTACAATCGGTAAAACACCAACACTATGTTGTTCCATCAAATTAAACGCTTCTTCATCAGAAATTCACTCTTCAGCAACAATTGCAGCTCTTTTTAAAAGATTTCCAAGCAAGGTAAATTGATCAAACCCTTCTAAGTCTTTTGGTTTAAAAAGAGCTAACGGTTTTTTTTGATCGTCAACCAGTATTACACATTGATGAGCTCTTTTATACATCAATCCCAAAGCATCTCTGATCGTATCATTTGCTTCAACGGTAATTGGTGTATCATAAAAAATATTTGCAGTCTTAATATGTAAAATAATTCTTTTCATCGTTTCATCATCCATATCCTGTGGCAAAACCACTAATCCACCATAACGAGCCATAGTTTCTGCCATTCTTTTCCCTGCAACAGCGTTCATATTTGCTACCACAATAGGAATAGTTGTATTCAAAGAAAATTCTGGTTGTACCTCCATTTCAAATCTTGATTTTTCTTCGAAATAATTCTGAAATAAAAACACATCTTCATATGCTAATTCTTCATTTTCATACCAAGGATTATTAAATTTCATCAAGATTTGGTTACCATCTAAAATATCGTTGCTACTTTAGGATCTCTTCCTTGCACCAACTGATCACTTCATCATCATTTTAAACCAAGAGTTTGAACTAATGTTTTAGCAGAACCCTCATTCATAAACAAAGCAAAATTTCCTTCTTTGGTATATATCAAAAAATTCTGATGTTCAAATATTTTTCTCATTTGTCCCAACGCAATCCTAAAATCAACATCGTTAGGTATTTCCAACACGAATGATAAATCAGGATTGTTTGTTTTATTTGGTAATCCACGCAACATATCAGCAACTAATTTATTTTGTAATTGACCATAAGCATTTTGTAGAGCTTCATGATTTTTTAATAATTTTTCTGCTTTATCAACAACTTGTTTTTGACCAACGCCAAACTTTTCTGCCAAATCATCCAAAATTTGATCTTTTTCCTGTACATATTCAAATACCTTTGGTCAAGTCAAAGCTACAATTCTTTTGATACCAGAAGCCACAGATTCTTGAGCAAGAATCACAAAACATCAAATATCTTTTGTATTGCTTACATGAGTTCATCCACAAAGTTCCGTAGAAACATTTTGATCAACTTTCACCACTCTCACGAGATCTCCATATTTATCTTCAAAAAAAGCTTTTGCTCAAAGTTTAATAGCCTCATCATACGAAGTCTCAAAATTTTCCACGGGCAAAGCTGCATAGATAAGATGATTTATTTGTTTTTGAATATCTAGTAATTCAGCATTAGTCAAAGCTCTCTCTGCAGCAAAATCAAGCCTCAAATAATCTTCATCGACAAAGGAACCCGCTTGTTTTGTTTCGGAAAAAATCTTACCCAATGTGGCATGAAGTAAATGAGCTGCCGTATGAGCTCTCATTTTTGCATATCTTTGAGTGATATCAACAATAAGTTTCATTTTTATCTAAAATAAGATAAATCAATTATACTAATTACTACAATCCCAAAGAAGAAACATCTATAACTTGATCCTCGTTTGGTAATTCTCCAGTAATGTTTTCACCAGTAAATGTTTCATCTGGAACATTTTTATTCATATCCACAAAATACATCACAGATACTAATCCACTAGAAAGCAAAAAAACTGCTAAAATAATAAGGACGAAAAATTTCATAATTCTTTTTTGAGAAGCCATTTTTGAAATTAAAAATTTAAAATATCAATTACACATTACCTGTTAGATTTTAAAGCGTTGTTTACACATTAGATATATTTTTTACTCATTTCCA
>CAZZEA010000112.1:0-3622 GCA_964652925.1 uncultured Candidatus Peribacteria bacterium
CAAGGTAACAACAATACTTCCACTATTCACCCCTGCCCATTCATCCTGTATTCCAAGTTTAACTGAATCAGAAAGATTCACAAATACAGCATTTGGAACTGGTGATTGAGAACTAGGAATTAAAGTAGGCGCTGCTGCTTGATTAAATGTATAAGAAGGTAATGTATATAAATTATTTGCACGATCTCTAACTGATCAAGTAATAGTTATTGATTTTTCTATTCATCGATCAAATAATTCAGCCGGATTTATCAACACTTGAAAATTACGAACAAAATCCTGCCAAGTTAATTCTGGACCAGACGCAAAAGTAGAATTACTCTGATCAAACATTTTACCTGTACCGTTTCAACTAATATACAAAACAAAAGTAGATGCATCTATACCATATTGATTAGATCTTACTCATCAAACATTACCAGTCCATTCACCACCACTCCAAACATAAGGAACATTAGAAATTCAACTTACCCCACTATTATCAATCAAAGACAAAGTTACTCAATTCAAATGAGATTTTTTATTTCACAATGTGGGAATAGTAACAGACATAGAAGGATTGTTTGTATCAGCAACACAAGGTACCTGTAAAATAGAATAGGTTCACGTGCGATATGTAGCTTGGCTAACAGGATTAATTATTTCTACTCATCCTGGAGCACTAAGTGTAGTTTCTGTTGTGTCAGATCACGAATTATATTCCATACCAAAAGATCATTCATAAGAAGAAACATTATACAAAGGAACAAATCTTACCGTACCATAAAGATCATTAGATCAATTATAATCTGTCGTGTTATTTTTACGATCTATTTGTAAAATGGTTTTATTACTACCCGTTTTCCAAGATGGCGACGATTCTGCAGACCAATCCATAAAAGTAGCAGAACTTGAATTAAACAAATCGGATCTCAAAACTGAAACGGTATCAGATGTCGAATAACTAAAAGAAATAGGATCAAAAACAAGATGAAAACGTCACGCTCTTGCTCACTGAGGATGACTTTGTGTATTAATTCTTACATTAAGAGTTTCTGCACATCCTTGTTGATAAGGGAAACTAGCTGTTCATGAATCAAAATAATAATACTGTCCCTGAATAATAAACCCGAAAATCAACAAGAAAAGAAACGAAAATAAAATCAGATTCTTTTTCATAAAATATAATAAGAAGTAAAACTACCAAGTAAATAATGTAGATCACAAATACGGATCAGTTTGTTCAAAATTAATTCCTACAATTGATATATCCGAAATATTGATAGCACTATCACCATTCAAATTTTTTGAATCCAAAACTGTTATTCCAGCATCAATAAATCAACTTACCGTAAGAATTGCTATATCGTTGCCATTGATCATAAAATCATATTGTCACAAAACATTTTTCAAATCTCAAGCTATTTGATACTTAAACCCATCATCTTGAGACAAACTTTTATTTTGAATATTAAACAAATTAGTTCCCGTTGTAAAATCCAAAACAAATTCTTCTCATTGAATAATTCCAACCCCACTCAAATAAGAAGCAAGTTGACTTTGTCACTTATATACAACATAATACGTTCCTGATGGAATAATATCTTCTAAAACTCAAATACCAAATTCATTCGTTTCCAGAATTCATGAATAGATTAAATTTTCTGATGTTGCATAAAATCTAATTTCTCCATAGTTTGAAAAATTTTCTCAAGGACGACTTCCTGGAAAAACTTTCACACTAAAAGGAGTACAACTCAAACCAGGACTTACATGCAAAGTAAAAAAATTTGCTTTACCCTCAACAATATCAAAACTTCCTATATTAGTTTCAGTTGGTGCCAATTGCACAGCACAAGCATTAAACGATCAACTCGTACACACAGAAAAGTTAAAATCAATATTTTTACGTACTGTAGATAATGGATTTACAGCAAACGAACCCTTATTCCAAACTAAATTTTCTCAAAATTCTTTTCCAGAAATCATATCACACGAAGTTCTACCATCAGCAGTTTGTATCTGTGAAACAAAATCTAATTTCAAAGATTGTGATTCTTGAGTTGGATTATAAATACCTACCGAAAAACCAGTTTGTCATTGATCAACAATTATATTCATCTCCAACGTTGTTCATGTCGTTGTTCAATCAAAAAAAGAAAGATTGGTATATCAAAACCACGAAGCAAAAACGCTTCACAAGAACAAAACAAATCAAATCAATACCAATGAAAAATATTTCGACATAGAACAAAAAAATATCATAAATCCATTATAGAATATAAGTTAATTCATTTTTTTCAACAAAAAACCCACAAAATGAGCCAAAAGCACAATGACAAACATAGACAAGACAGCAAAAAACATAAGTCTTCAACACACAATCAGCAGAAAACAACTCAATTGATATTTTTTGGTTATCAAGCAAACAAACAACAAGACAATTTACGACAAATTTTCCACATCTATAAAAAAACAAAATGACAAAAAACAAAAAGAATATATAATAATACTAATAAATTTGCAAAAAAAGCTTTTGTCGATATAATAACAACAATATTTTAACCAGAAATTCTTTCTATGACAAAGTTTATTTATCGAATAATATCCATAGCATTATTTTGATTGAGGGTCATCTGATATACTACATATGCTCAAACTCAAGGACAAATAGCTTTAGAAATCAAAGCATGATTTTTGAATATAAGTGGAAGCGGAAACCTAAATATAGGCACAATTTCTTCAAACCCAAGCAACGAAGAACGTAGTGTGTCCATAGAAAATATTTTACAAACAAGAGATATTTCATGACGTTGCGGAGAATATTACACAACAATGCAGATAGGAAATCTATCCAATGGATTATCAGAAATTTCAAACGAAAATATCAGCATAAATTTTTCAACTATCACAACTATACAATGAAAACAAAATCCAAGCCTATCGCTTGGACCAACAATAAACAATCAACGATGACTAGTTAAAAATCCAACAACGTACATCCATAGATCTATAGGGACAAATTGTGGAACAATAGGACAATACACGAGCACATGAGATATCAAAATAAATATCCCTGCAAATCAACCTGCAGGGACATATAGAGGAAAAATTTATTTTCTTTTGATAGACAATAACTAGAACTTAAAACAACAAAACAATATATAACCGTTCGCTGTTACATTTTCTCAACGGCAAAAAACACAAACAAATTCTTAGCTCTGTGTTTTTTATGCCTAAAAATATAAACGCTCACTTATTATATATTTATTTTGTTAGATAAAATTTAGAATTTATCTAATTTCTAACAACTTTACAAATCTATCTCCTAAGGAGAATTTTCAAAATCCATCTCAATACAAACAAAGCAACGAAGAATCACAACACTCAGAAAATCAACATCCATGGCACAAGGATAATTTTTTTATCATAAGAAAAATCTATTTTTTGCTTATATTCTTCTGGCACATACGACAAATCTAATTTCGTATCTAAAACCGAATTTCATCAAAAAGAGAACTTATACAACCCTTTATAAAAAGGAATATCTGCAAAACGAAATTCAACCAAAAAAGATGTTCAATATTCTATTATCTGAGAAGAAGTTACCATTCTTTCGTATCACAATATATTTGATAATATT
>CAZZEA010000113.1:0-3616 GCA_964652925.1 uncultured Candidatus Peribacteria bacterium
ATAAAAAATTCAGATTCTTATTGTATATCAAAATTGTAATAAAAAAAGCCCCATATTCAAGGGCTTCGATTGTTATTGTAAATAATTTCTTTTATTCGCATTATGTTCTTCCAAAGTCTTTCCATAATAAATCTGGCCTTTATTGTCATGGAGATAATAAAGATAATCTGTATAGGTCGGGCTCAAACTCGCCATAATACTATTTAACGTAGGGTTTCCTACTGGTGTAGGTGGTAGGCCAGCAACACTTCTTGTATTGTAAGGATTCTTGGTGTCAGCAACATTGCGAGCAATAAAACTTGGGGTACAGTCCGCATACGGAATCTCAAAAAAGTAACATAAACTAATATCAGCCCCAATGAGCATTCCAATCTGCAATCTTTTGATCAAAATTCACGCAACAATTGGTCTATTTTTTTCTACTCTTTCTTCTTTTTCTACGATACTTGCCATAATAATTGTTTTATACCAATCCATTCATAATTGCGGAGTTAGTTCTTTTGCTTTTTCCCAAACTCTTTTTTTAAAGGTTTCTAATTGGAGATAAACAAGCTGATCAATAATGTTTTTTTCAATATCTACTTTATAGGTATCAGGGTAGAGGAATCCTTCCAATGTTTTGCTATTTTTTGGTAAAAATTCGTATCTTGTTTGATATTTATTTATTATAGCAGGATTTGTCGCAAATGAAATATATTCACCACTTGTAATCAATCATTTCTTACTCAGTGAATTATCAACATCATAAACAGACCATCCTTCCAAAATTTTCACCGTATGATAAGCTACACGAGGTCCTTCTAAAATAGCTTCTACAAATGTTTTTGGAGAGTAGGATCCACTAAAAATATAACTTCCCATTTGAAGTTTAGAAAAGTCTATATCATTACGCTTTACATATAATTTAGTCTGAATTTTTGTTTTCCAAGTCAAGTCTTGAAGAAATGTTTGGAAAGTATCGCCTTTCTTTATTGTTATTGTTTTTTGATAAGAAAAATTATTTGCAAAAAGTACTTTATATCCCAAAAAAATAATAATTCCCAACAAAATCCATCTTCAGACTTTTAGTTTTTTTGTTTGTTGCATAGGATAAATTTAGTTTTAAAAGTTTGTAATGTTTATTAGACATACTATTAATCGTCATATCCTTGTTCATCCAAGGTCATACCAACAATAGCTTCTTCTTGTGGAAGATCATTACTTGCTTGAGAATCTCTATTGATATACACATACATAGGCATAATCATAGGAACCCTACCAATAATTTTGGTAATAAATTCACCAAGATCATCTTTGATAATTTTTAAATTATCTTTGATATCCATACGTCTTTTTACATTTTCATTGTACTTTGCTCTTGCAAAATCAACAATTTGCGTATGAATAGATTTTACTTCAGAAGAATAGACAAATCATCTAGATTCAATCTGAATATTTCCAATCAATTCTCTTGTTTTGGTATCAATTTTGAAAATCAATGAAACAACCCCACTTTCTGCCATAATTCCACGAGCTTTGATAACATATTCTCCAGAAAGATGTCCTTGTCCTTTTCCATCAACTAAGATAGTGTCTAGTTTGATTTTTCCATCAGAAACCATGACAACATTATCATACATTTCTATGATATGTCAGTTATTGTGAGGCATCAATATTCTTGTTTCTGCAATTCCCATATCCAATCCTATTTTTTTATGATCATATCTTTCTGCTGCTGGCATAAAATAAGGAAGAAAAAATTCTGGTTTCAAAAGGCTAATAAATAATTTATGATCTTCAATATTTCCATGTCAAGAAGCGTGGATGTCCATATCGTCATTGGTAATAAGATTTACTTCTTTGATAACGAGATCATCTATCATATGTTTTACAGAAGCTTCATTTCCTGGAATAGCTGTTGCAGACATCAGTATCGTATCTCATTTTTTGAGTTTTACTACAGGATGTTCGTTTTTTGCAATTCTTGTGAGTGATGCAAATTCTTCTCCTTGAGCTCATGTACTCAAAACAAGAACTCTTTCATCGGGAAGGGTATTTACTTGATCATCTAGTTTGCGTATATATCCCTGAGGAACATTGATATATCCTAACTCTTGACAAATTTCTACATTATTTACCATAGATCTTCAAGATAAAAAGATAACTCTATTGTATTTTATAGCACTATTGATTACTTGGATAATTCTTCCAATATTGGAAGCAAATGTTGCCATAAATATTCTTCATTTGGTGTTTTTAATAAGATCATCAAGATTTTTTGCGATAGTTTTTTCTGAAACAGACCATCCTGCTTTTCTTGTTCAAAGACTATCTCAAACATAAAGTTTTACTCATTCCATTCAGATTCTTGCTATTTTATTGAGATCTGCTGGTTTATCAATAGCTGGAGTATGGTCAACTTTGAAATCTCCAGAGTTAAAAATCAATCCTTTTGGGGTATGGATAGATAGCGCCATAGACTCTGGAATATTGTGATTAACTGAAACAAATTCAAAAGTAAAAACACCAAGTTTTATGATATCCATATTAGGATCAATAATTTTGTATTTAATTTTTGCTGCTTCTTTTGGATCATCAAATGTTTTTTTGATAATTCCCAAAGTAAGTGGAGTAGTATATATTGTAGGAAATCCAAGGTCTGGTAATATATGTCTAAGTCATCAAACGTGATCTAAGTGTCCATGAGTAATGACAATTCCTCTTAATTTATGTTTGTTTTTTTTGATATAAGAAATATCTGGAATAATATAATCTGCTCATAATTGTTCATTTGCAGCAAATTCCATTCCTGCATCGATAAGCACAATATCATTATCATATTCGATATACATACATTGTCCTACCTGTTCTAGTCACATTAAACTTCATATTTTTACAGGAACTTCTCCTTTTTTAATAAGAGCTTTTGGATTCTCAATCTCAGATTGTTTATTATCTAAGTGTGCTAGAAACGCTCTAGAACTTAATTTTGGTTCATACTCCTTTTTGAAAGAAGTGTTTCTTCCTGTTGGTCTTTTTTGATATGACGTTCCGCGTCATACATTTGGTTTTTGATTGTTTTTTTTGTTGAAATCAATA
The DNA here is from genome assembly GCA_964652925.1 of uncultured Candidatus Peribacteria bacterium. Taxonomy (GTDB): domain Bacteria; phylum Patescibacteriota; class Gracilibacteria; order Absconditabacterales; family Absconditicoccaceae; genus UBA5124. Next base: position 3,079 of record CAZZEA010000113.1, read on the forward strand.
CTAAGATTTCATTGCATAATTTGATTCATGTTTTCGTAAATACATAAAATATAAAATAAGATTTTATTTCTGTTTTCTATTCCAATGAACGATTTTTTAGAGAAACTCAGGCAAAATGCAGAAATGAGAAGAGTGCCTATTATAAGTAAGCAAACAGAGGATTTTTTGAAAGAACAGCTTCTAAAGTATAAACCTCTTCATTGTATAGAAATAGGAAGTGCTATATGATATAGTACAATCTTTATTGCATCCCTAATGCAAGGCTGGAACGGTCAAGTTACTTCATTTGAAGTAGCCTATCCAGCTTATTTGGAAGCGTTAATGCATATCAAAGAGTCGAATCTTTGTAATATTACATTATATCCATTTGATATTGTCACTAGCGATGTAAGAAAATTTATACCAAAAAAGTGAGATTTTTTCTTTGTTGATTGACAAAAAAGTCAGTATTGATTATATATGCATGAGATAGAAAATATAAAAGAAGAAAATAGTTTGATTATTATTGATGATGTCATCAAATTTCAAAATAAATTGA
>CAZZEA010000114.1:0-3574 GCA_964652925.1 uncultured Candidatus Peribacteria bacterium
TCGCCGTTAAAAAATATAAAATGCGAACGTTGATGTTTTATTTATATTTATTCTACCGTTAAAAAAATGTAACAGTGAATGGTTATATATTTGTTTATTATTAAAACTGAACTACGAACAGTGATTTTTTATTTATATTTTCACTATAAAACAAATTTCAATTCACCAAGAATTATTTGCATCCTATGTGTAAATATCTATAATGAGAAGGAAATTTATTTCCTTCTTTTTTTATGAAATCAAAAAAAAAGTGATATACATTATTAGAAATTATGATAGTTTTGTGAGTTATCATAATAATTATGACAATTACTATGAAATTTGGGTCTTCTCGCATCGAAGATCTTCAAGCACAAACAAGTAAAGATGAATTTAAAAACAATTATGAACAACTTCTTCTGACAAATATGAGCTCAAATTACCACAACAAAGAAAGATATAATAAAATAATAATTTCTATGATGTCATGAGGAAATGGATTTACATACACACTCGAAAACGATTCTGAAAATCCGGAAACATACACATGATACAACAATCCAAAATTAGAAATAACAAAATTACAAATAAACAACAACGAAATAAACGAAATAGAAACAGAATTAATTCCCTACAAAATATGATGTACAATCAACGATCAAACCTGATTACTAACCCATATAGAGACCAAAGCAAAAAACAAAACTCATTGTTTCCAAATACATACGGATAATTGTAAATTAGAACAAATAAACTGTTCCAACCTTTACTCTAACCAATAATACATGAATAAAAAATGATTTACTTTGATAGAAGTTATGATAGTCCTCCTTGTTTTTTCTATTGGTGTTTTGGCGGTTCTTAGATTGATTTTACACAACATGGACACCATGAGCAATTTGGAAGCAAAATCAACAGCAACACTTTTAGCAAAAGAATGATTAGAATTAGTGTACAACACTAGAGACAGCAACCGCATCGCCTCACTACCTTGGGATTGTATCATAAATAAAGAATATGATGAAAATCTAACACGAGAAAAAACATGTAAAAACTATTTTCTAGACAATTGATGACTACGAAAAATCGAAAATAATGAAAGCATAAACCGAAAAATGGCTGATCCAAACAATATTATTGAAGAAAGCAAATTATATATAAAAAACAATAACACAACTATATATACTCACGAATCATCAGACCAACCAAGCATATTTTCTAGATATATATATTTTACAGGAGTCAAAGATAACGGAACTATAATAAACACTTGATACATTCTCAAATTAGAATCTCATGTAATATATCAAAGATGATCGAAAACTGGTGAAATAATTTTGGAATCCTTTATTTGAAATTATTAGTATGCACAACAAAAAATTTTGATTTACTCTTATAGAATTACTTATATCGATATCAATTATCTCTATTTTGGTCGTAATTTTATTTAGAGCATACAATACAATTTCCCAGGTAACATTTCGTTCACAACAAGAAAAAAACACTCAACAAGAAATGATTTGGATTTCTCAAACTTTGCAAAATATAGCAGATAGTCATAGCATAGATTTCGAGAAATACGAATGAACACAAAACCATGAAAATCTTTTCCTTTCAGGAAAAACAGAAAAAATCACAATAACTACAACATGAATATGTATCCCTGATATCCAAATAACAACTTGATTTACTCAGGAACAAAGAGAAGATCCATGCCAATTAATTATCGTACCTCAAGACGAATTAATCACACCAATAACCACACCATCAGAAAGCTTTCTATCAAAACCATATTTTACAATATATCCTCAGAAACCAAACGAAGAAATAATAAATAATAACAACCAAGATTGACCGCCACCGTTCCTAAACATAAGACAACCAGGATTCCAAGTTAACTTCACTATATACACACCTTTATACGAGAAATGAAATCGAATAAAAATGAGCAAAATCCTGTTCCAACAATTCTTTAATCTACAAAAATAACATGAAGAAAAAAGGAAACATAAGTTTATTAATTTTATTTGTCTTAGTGACTTGTTCGTTACTAGGAATTATTGCTGTACAATATACAAAACATATAGCAATTCAAACAAACCAAGTTTACAACCACTATAAAACATATTACCTTGCAAAATGATGAAGTGAAATATGACTTAGTTTGATGCAACTCCGCTGAGTTTGATACGCACTAGACATAGAAGAAAATTCAGATTTTGTAAAACAAAATATAAATACAGGCAACTCCTTTTCTCTCAAAATTCAATGAAGATGAAATCTTTTATCAAGCTGACATCCTAGTGACAACGAATGTACAAATCCTATCACAATAGCCTCATGACAAAACTATATATTACCATTATTTTTGGATAACCCAGATGATTTTCCACAAAATCATTTTTCAAACCAAAAGTATTATATAAATAAATCTGATATTTTGAAATTAATTACTATAGAGAACAACGATCAGTCAAGAATAAATATTTGAATTATTGTATCGTCTTGATGAGAACTCAATGAATATTGAATATTTTTTACAAGTTGAATTTTTCAATGAGATGATTTTTTTGAAAAACTTTCAGAAACCATTCAAACAACTTTTGAAACAACAAACGATCAAACAGTTATAAATCGACAAAATTGAAATCTACAAAACTATGTTATAATAGCAAATAAAGGCCAAAAAGAACTTACCTTTTGCCTCAAATTACCAGAATGAGAAGAATTATCTTTATCAAAAACATATATTTCTAGTTTTTGATACGCAGGCAATAAAAAATTATGACTTGAAACAATCTATCAACAACCAATACCATCATATCTTATTGATAGTACAATAGTACAATAAAAAAAAGGACAAAGTCTAGTAAACAATGTCCTCATATATATAATTAATTTTACAATTTTCACATCAAATCACCTAATTTTGATTGTTGCTCTTGCTTAGCTTTTTGACTAAGTTCTTCTTTATCCATTGTATCAATAACAGCTTTCCATCTTTTAATTCTAGATTCTCTTTCTCCATCAATAGCTACTTGTTCGCTTTCTTCTTCTTTGCGAAGAGCATGAAGATTTATTTGTTCCTCTATATAAATTTCATATAATCTCAAGATCTGAAACGACCAAAGTTCTGAAACTGTTTTTACAACACTCTGTTCTCCACTTTTTACTGCAATATACAATTCTTTTTCTTCTTGATCTTTATCTTTTTTAAGCTCATAATCACTACTAAAAGAACCTAATACAAGTTGCTGAAGCAAATCTCGATCAAAATCTTCTTTAAGCTCTTCTGGAACTTTATAAGAAATTGGCGTAAATTTAACCAAATATTCTGTGTACCATTCTTGATCTTTTATTCATCATTGAACAGGCCCTACAAGTTGTTCGTATTTTTCAACAATCTGTTTTTTCTCCGGTTTTTCTCTAAGTTCTTCTATAAATGCTTGAAAATCAAAAAGCATGTCGATTACATAAAAAATAAAGATTTTATCGGGTTGATTATATGTAATAGCAAAGACATTTCAAGGGGTTTTGTTATAATGTTTATTTTCAACCCAAATGCACCACTAAGTAGATATATGTTCCACAGAGG
>CAZZEA010000115.1:0-2867 GCA_964652925.1 uncultured Candidatus Peribacteria bacterium
AGAAATAGAGAAGGGAGATTGTAACAAACGTGATATCTATATTCTCACAGACAAAAATTTACAAGGTCGAGAATTATTATACGAATAAAATAATTGACTTTATAAAGAAAATATATATAAAACAATAAAACCAAAAAAACAAAAAAATGAAAAAAATTAAATTCACCCCAAATGAAACATTAATTAGCAAAACCGACATCGAAAAAGAAAATGTCGAAGAACTAATTAATAAAGGATTTTATCTAAATGAGGAAAATTTTAAAAAAGTTTTAGCTCTAACCTCTTCGATTATAATACTTGAAAGTAATGATAAAGGACTCCAGAACGAAATGGATTTTGGAGTAGAAATGGAAATTTTATCAATTTCTAGTAAAATAATATTTGAGAAAAACTGGTTTTATTTACCAGATTTTATAAATCTCATAAGAACAAAAAGATTGGAAATAACTTTCATACTATAATTTAAACAGGGTTTCGGTAATATCCGATTCCCTGTTTTTTTATATATTTCTCTTGTATCTAACAATCCGATTGATAAAAGTAAAACATACATTTTACCTTATAACTATTTTCTCATGGAAGAAACAAAAAAAACCTGGACCATCTATAAATTGTATCTTCTTATTGCAAGTCTAGTATGACTTATCGGATGATTAGTTTCTTTGGGTGTTGCTCTTACATCTCTTGGACAAAGAGTAATTATTACCAACGAAGAATATGTAAGATGAAGAATGAGTTACGAATTCCAACAATGTAAAGAACCATATTATTATGGAAAAACAGCACCAACAGAACAAAATCGAAGACCTTCTGAAGAACAAATCAAAGAATGTGAAGCTACAAAAACAGAAGATATTGTTTTTACAAGAAGAGTTGATGTAAAAGAAACAACTCTTGGTGGTGGAATCCGAGCTATTCTCTTTGCAACACTTTTTTTCACCCATTACCCAAGATTTAGAAAAGAAAATCATTCATAATTTTTAAACACAAGAAGACGCTTCAATGCGTCTTTTTTAATATCCTTGAAAAAGACCAACCTTTTCACTACCATACAAATACATTTAACATTGAGAAATAAGTCATGCTCCTTATTTGAGATATCCATATCACTTCAAAACATAAAGACAGAATTATCCAAGAACTCAGATCTTTTATACAAAACAACAATTCTGAACAAAACATCATTTTTCTTGGAGATTATGTTTATCATTTTTCTTACGATAGAGCAGCTCTTCTTACTCTTTATTATTTTTTCGTAGAACTTTTTGAACAAGGAAAATCCGTTTATGTTCTAGCCGGAAACCATGATCGATTATGAAATTCGTTTGTCTTCGAAGAAGCACAAAAAGCATTTGATATTATCCAAAAATATAACAGTAACCATAAAGGAAAATTACAATTTATTACCCAACCAACCCAAACAATTGTTGAGAACACAAATATTCTTTTCTTCCCTTTTATGATACAAATTCCAGAAAATCAACCAAATCAACAACCTGATCGGTTAAAAAATATAGAATATTTAAAAACATCATCCAACAAAAACGAACAAACATCATGGAAAATAAACCAAAATTTAGCATATTACCTAGAAAAAAATCCAGACCTACCAGCCAGTAGGCAAGGATTTTTAATAATTCACCACTATTATTTCAACAAAACCAAACTACCTGGCCAAAAATCTCAATTCTCTTACAAAGATATCGCACTCAATGAGGAATTACTCAATCTTTCAAATACTCAATTTATATCAGGACACCTTCATCAAGCTTGCTCCTATAAAAATTATCTTTGCACAGGAAGTATTCGATCTACAAGCCCTTTGGAAACTAACCAAGAAAAACTTTTATTTCAATTCGATACAGACAAAAACAGTTACAAAGCCAATCCCATACGTATAAACCCATATGTAGAATTTCAACAAGAAAAAAAAATCACAAAAGAAGCTATGGAAAAGGCATTTCAAGAACTAGCAGAAAATAGCAACAATAACTTAATATGAATACAACACATACAAATAGAGAAATCTGATTTTTTACCATTGCAATATACTTCTCTTACTATAGTTTGAGACACATTGAACTACGAACAGCTCCAAGAATACATAAACGAAGACTTATCAAAACAAATTTGACAAATCAAGCTCAAAAAACAATCAGTGAACAACGATATTCTCTTGGAAAAGCTCCAACTTTCTTCTCAAGACAACCAAAGTTTTTGAGATCGAAAGCAACTTCTCAAAGAGTATTTATTACAAAAATACCAATCAGAATACTGAGAATACGAGTCATTTCTTCAAGAATTAAAGGTCCTCTAAAATTTGACAAAAAATACTTTTCTCGATATACTTAAATAGATCAACAAAATTTATTTATTATACAAAAACAAAAAAACATGATTACATCTTCTGACGTAATTCTCTACAAAAAGAAATGATTCGATGGACAAGAATATATAAAAAAGCAAAGGGAAACTATTATACAAAAGCTATCTCTTTTCAAAAATTGAAAATTTTATTTGGAAATTGATGGAAAATTTTTGCAAGATACACACGCAGCAAGAACTTTACCATGATATATTGTTGATAGCCAAAAACATATTTTTGCACCACTCAAAGAACAAATAGAAGTATTATTCTGTATAGACGCAAAAGATATCTTGGAAAACAAAGAATACAGCATAAATTCTACAAATACTATCATAAAAAGAAGTGAAATTGAACTTTGAATAAAACCACAAATAGTAATAAGCAACATTGATGTACAACAAGATTTTGATAAAATATTGGATTTTGAACAAGAATATCAACGCAGAAACTATAAAGTTTGGGAAAAATATAAAATCATAGGATATCCCCACAATACCAA
>CAZZEA010000115.1:2906-3507 GCA_964652925.1 uncultured Candidatus Peribacteria bacterium
TGAGCAAAAATCTAATATTAGTAATAGGAATTGACAAAGAACATCAAAATAAAACAGCAACATGTTTGGCTCAAATATACAACGACAAAGAAATCTGATTAGAATCTTGATATGCTAAATTTTCTATATTTCCAATCACAAAACTAGAAGAGAATCATCCTATAAACTTAGCTTATCAAGTAGCTATTGGTGATCAAAACATCTTGGAAAACAATACAGAAAACATCAAAAACACAGAAAATCTATTGGAAAAACTCTGATGTTCAACAAACAACGAAATAAACGAAATACATTCTTGTATAACAAACGATGAAATTATATCTATTGCATCTTACCAAGAAATCAAAAGAAGAAAAGATCGAAATCCAGAATTAAATTATGATAAATATTCAAATATTTGCCAAGAATTTGCACAAAAGAAATGATACGACCTAGAAGAAAAAATTTATTAATAACGAAAAAATCCGGTACAACTAAAAAGAATATACCGGATTTTTTTATCAAATAAAAAAACCTCTGAAATAATCAGAGGGCTTTTTGTACAATAAAGCGAGTTTTTCTTATGGATGATAAGAAGAAACTATTCCTGAAAGATTTTGCA
>CAZZEA010000116.1:0-3503 GCA_964652925.1 uncultured Candidatus Peribacteria bacterium
AAATGATTTTTTATGTTTTATGCAGTTATAGGAGTTCCCTTCTTTGTATCTATATGATGACTCATACTCGAAAATAGATTTAGAAAATCAATAGAGCATTATCTTAAAAGGGTATATAAAGATCTCAGAGATGCTGAAGCAGAAATAGAAAAAGTTGAGGAAACGGTTGTTAGAAAACTCAAGAGAAATTTTGAAGATACCAAGGAAACAATAGAAAATATACAAGAAGAAATCCAAGAAACCCAAAAAAAATCCTGGTGGAAATTTTGGATCCGTAAAAAATAATTTTTTTTAAAACCCGGTAGAAATACACCGGGTTTTTTTTAATAAAATTTCATTAGCTATGCTTCAGTAGCATATTTTTGATTATAATATTCTCTGATAGCAGGATCTTTTTTGAATATAAGATCGTAGGTAATATTCTCCCAAGTCATATCTATCCCATCAATTGGGGGAAACTCAAACATAGCCTTAAAAGACGAAAAGAAAAAAGCCACGGAAGCTTTTAAATTTTTTTTGATCATAATGATTGTTTTTTTTAGTTTTTTTAACGTGACAATATATAATTATTTTCTGATAATAAACAACATAATTATTTACATTTTTTTGCAATATAAGCCAAAGCCAATGCATCTGCTGCATCATTATATTCTGGCATTTGCTGTAAACCAAAAATTTTCATAATCATTTGCTGTACCAATTTTTTGTCGGCTTTCCCATTTCCTGTAATATATTTTTTGACTTCAATTGGCGTCAATTCCTTGATTTTTATCTTATTTTTCAAAAATAACATCATCAAAGCTCATCTCAGTCCATAAACAAATTCAGCGTTATTTTGATTGAATTTTGTAAAAAACAATTGTTCCATAGCTAGAGCCTGAATATTATATTTTTTAATTAATTTTTCAAAGAAATTATAAATCTGAATTATTCTAGTAAATTGATCTTCTCTGGTAGGGGATTTTTGGTCTTGGAGCAAAATCCCAGCATCAACGATAGTGTTGTCATCTTTTATCAATGCATAACCAAGTTTTCTCACTCATGGGTCAATTCCTAAAATCATAGATTTTCCGTAATTCCAGATAAAATTTCATAACCATCGTCAGTAACCAAAACGGTATATTCCCGTTGTGCACCTAAATCACCGTTTTTACAATACAGATTCCAATCGTTTCCTGGTTTTGGGTTGAAATCCTTGGAACTTATTGCGGTTATTGGTTCTAGAGCAAGTACCATACCTGACTCCAAAAAAGTATTTTTCATAGAAGGGTGTGGTATGTTATAAACATGAGGATCTTCATGAACTTTATTTCCCACACCATGACCAGTAAGTTTCTCTATAACAGAAAATCAATCATTGGTCACAGAAGTGTAAATATGGTGAGAATAACCTATCAAAGCTTGTTTTGGTCATATAAATTTAAGTCATCAATCCAAAGTTTTTTTGGTTGCAACCACAAGACTATGTGCCAATGGATTTGCTAATTCTCATCAAATGACAATGCTTATAGCAGAATCAGTTATTCATCATTTGTACGTGATTCCACAATCAATCTTCAAAAGATCTCAATTTTTGAGAACATAATCATCTGGAATTCCATGAACTACACAATCATTTACAGACAAACAAAGATTCGCTGGAAATCAATGATAGTTTTTGAAGGCTCATTTGAGATTATTTTTTTTGATATAATCTTCTGCTATAAATTCTAATTCTATCAAGGGTCTACCAACTTGGCTAGCATGATAAAGTTTATATAAAAGCTGGTTAAGATATTTACCAGATTCTCTGATATTTGAAATTTGTTGAGGTGTTTTGATGCTGTTCATAGAAAATATCTTAAATAAAATGTTTTATTTAATATAAGGATGTAGAGAAAAAAAGCAAAACGAAAATGATTTGACTTGGGAATTGAAAACAGTATATATCTATGCAGCTAATTTTAGTATTTACAAAAAAAATGAGAAGAATATTGATATATACATTTGTTTTGATAAGTTTATTTTCATTTGCAAAAGCAGAAAATGGAGAAGAAATTTTTTCTCCACACGAAGAAGATATTATAATAGAACTTGATAAATCTGATATTCCAACCAATCCAACACAAGAACAAAGAGATATTCGATACAATCAAAAACAAGAAATAAAATCCAGAGTATTATGATTATATAAAGATCTCAAAGAAGAAAAAAATAAGGATGAGAAAAAAGAAATAAGATATCAGATTTCTTACTTCAAAAAAGAATTATGGAAAATAAATGCCAAAATAGCTCACAGCTATAAACAGCAATTCAAAAGATTTTTTTGACTAAAATAAAACTGCCCTATGGACAGTTTTTTTTGTTATTTACCTGTGGATCACCATCATCATTCTCCTCTTTGACTTTCTGGAAGTTCTGATACCTCTTCTCGCTGTACTTCATGACATTTTTCTATAATAAATTGAGCTATTTTATCTCATTCGTTTATCTGTAATGCTTCATTACCAAAATTTATCATAATTATTCAAATATCTCACCTATATCAACTATCAATTACCCCTGCCAAAACATCTATACCGTGTTTGTATGCCAATCAGCTACGAGGAGCAATTCTCCCATAATATCCATGAGGAATAGCAGTAGAAATATTAGTAGGAAAAAGTTTTCTTTCCCCAGGTTGTAATAAATGACTCTCTGTGCTAAAAAGATCATAACCAGCATCAAAGAATGTAGCTTGAGCAGGAATTTTTGCTTTTTCAGAAAGCTTTTTAAAGGGAATAACAACATGGTTCATACTATATAGAATTAAGATCTAAAGAGATATTTCTGACCAATCAGATACTTTTTGTACTCACAGATGTTGTAATTTATTGTAATGACGATTCCATGGTTTATCAAGAAGATAGACTTTGATTCAAAAACCAGCCAATTCCATAGCAAAATCAAGATTGTCTTCTATCATAATTTTTATTCAATTTTTTATACAAAGTGTTGATTTGGGAACTTCATTATCAGAAAAATGATTTGCAAAAAGAATAGTATCAATAAGTCCTGGATAAAAACGATGTAACCAATTTTTGGTATATTCTGAAATTTCTTCTCTTCTAGCAGTTACTACACTTATTTTTCGTCAATAGTTCTTTAATTCTTGAAGCTTTTCCTTGGCTCATTGTACGGGAAGGATATTTTCTCTTGCTGGAGAATTTAAGACACTTCAGAAAAAAGCAATAGCATCATCTTTTACTAAATTATATTTGGATATATTGGAAATATAATAATCTGATATATCGTTTTTGTATATTGCTTGTCATTTGACGGTGTAATTGTTGAATTTCAATACTTCATCTACGGTTTCTGCCAATACTTCATCCAAATCGACTCATAGTATTTTGTTCATAAAATAATATTTGATAGTTAAAATTACTAGTTAAGATTAAAAATTCCAATAATTTTTGCAAGAAGAAAACCCCACCTTCAAAAAGGCGGGGAATTAGTTCAGTCAGTTATTCCGCAAATAAATG
>CAZZEA010000117.1:0-947 GCA_964652925.1 uncultured Candidatus Peribacteria bacterium
TGTTTTCGTTTGAGAAAAAGATTATCCGATAGCTGGTTTTGAGGTATTCGATAAAAGTGATATCATTCTTACTCAAAATGAGGTATGTAGAGAATGAACTGCCGGTTCTTGATTTACAGAATATCCAGCGTATCAAATTGATAGATATCAAGAGATAACTGTAGACCCAAAACTATCAGTTAATACAAAGGGAGAAAAAACTGATTTACAATTCTTTTTTCAACCAAAAAACAAGGAAATATATAAAAATACAACATTCTTGTATAAATTTGACGAGCTTTGATGCAATTATATTGATCTTACGGCAGAAGATACTTCTATAGGTAAAAACAATACGACGAGAATATGGTTTCGCGTAGTAAACGCACTTCCAAAACTTGATAATATTGTTTTGTTTTTCCCTCAATATGGAAATCAAATGGGGGTTGGATTCAACGAAACTCAAGTAAGAGATATTTTCAATAGTCAATTTGATCCATTAATTGTAAAAGTATCTGCAACAAATACGTTGGATCCTGATTGATTTATTTCGTATTACAAATGGTTTTATTATCTCAAAGATGATCCAACAAGATATATAGAAACAAAAATTACTCCCGGTGATATTCCTTATGCATTCTTTTCTTTGCCTAAGATTCCTGGTGAATATTCATTTGGTGTAATGATGTATGACAATGATGAAGGAAAAATATCTAGTCAAGAAATTATTGGAAATTGACCAATTGTTTTCTTCCCTCCTGATTCTTCTAGACCAGACGTACCCCTTGTAACGCTTAGAATGAGTAGTTCTGCAGTAGAAATTGGCGACGAAGTCACCTTTGAAGTTATCTCAAAAGTGATTTCAGATAGACCTGATTTTGTAAAAGAAAGAACTATCTATTATGATTTTGATGGTGATGGAACTTGGGATTTGACAACAAAAAAAGATCGCGTAACCTATTCTTTTA
>CAZZEA010000117.1:969-3480 GCA_964652925.1 uncultured Candidatus Peribacteria bacterium
GATACGAGTTGATTTAGACCAAGAGCGTCTGTTCTTTATAGAGGATATAGATGAGTTTCACAGTGAGGAACTATAATAGTAAGAAATGGTTTGAAACCTAGATTACTTTATGCGACAGAAGGAAATTTTGCATTATTTAGAGATGTAAGTCTTGGAGATATTTCTCAAAAAAGAATTTGTCCTGATGCAAAAACATGTACAGATGCAAATGCTGTGAAAACTGGTTCGGCATTTTCTTACATATATCCTGGTCCAGGAAAATATTTTGCATCAATGGATCTTTCTGATGAATATGCAAACGAAGCAAAAAAAAGATTGGTTATAGATATAAAAACATGATCGACAGCAAAAGACTATCAATTTTTATCTATACCAGAAGCAACAGTTACCAATAGTGGTATTGAGTTGTTTGTAGGTAATAGCTTGGAGAATTCTATCTTGTTTTATATCAAACACAATGAAAATCTTGGTCCTTGTTATGTGGATACGAATGTAAATGAAGATAGTAACGGAAATGGAAATCCTTTGGATGACGCCGATTTTCAATGTAATATGTTGTATTTACAAAAATATGAACCACAATACGACAGTATAGTATGAAAATTATATTATTCTGATAGAAACAAGAAATTAGTATCTCAGGATTTTATGATCTGATTTATTGATTTTGAAGTAGCTTTGAGTCCAGAGAACAAAAAAGTATATGATCAAATTAGTGTACTCCTCAAAGAATTAAGTTGACCAGAGCGATTTACAGGAACCAACAAAGTTTTCAAAGATATGTTAAAATGACTTAGAGATAATATTTCTGATACTCAATCTACTTTATCCAACGTTGTTTCCGTAAAAGATTATCTTGGTAGAAACACTATAAAACTTAATGAGCAACAAGATGAAATGCTCAAAAAAATCTTTTTGGAACTTTCCAATAGATCAACTGCAGCCGCAGAATGATTAGGTGAATACGGAATAGCAAAACAAGATATTTTATCGATATTACCGACAAATCTCGCTATCGATATAGACAATCTTTTCAAAGAATTTGAGACGGTTCTTGGTGATGCTTCTTTGGGAATTACCCAACAAGACAAAAGAAAAGAAGTGTTGCAGAAAATTGTGGATGTTATTTGAAAAAGCGTTGCACCTGAAGGCAAAACACCTACAACAACCCAAATAGACAAAATAGATATGGATGAAATAGTTATCCCAAACATCTGTAAAATAATGAATCTCTACTCTATTCCTAGCAGTCTTTGTAGCACTTCAGAGATAAGACCTGTACCGGAAAATGTTGAATTGGAAACTGGTACAAAATCAACGAATTGGTTGAAAGTTATTTTTATTATCCTGTGAATTGTGGTATTTGGATTTATTGGTCTTGTCGTAGTTTTCGCAGTAAAAGCCAAAATGAAGCAAGAAAAAGAAGAACAAGAAGGAAGCTGAACGGCCGCTTAAAATAAAAAACAGATAGAAGACATAAATGCCCTCAAAAGGGGCATTTTCTTACAATAAAAAAACCTGAATTTTCTTCTCAAAAATTTGCAATTTTCACGTTTTGGAGTACAATTAGAGTAAGGATTTTTATTATTAATTTTTACAAATGACTTTAGAAAACAATCAAATTGATATCCATGAAAGCATAAATAGACAAGATAGAAATTGGATTAAAAAACAAATTGCTGAAGTTTATGCAAACAGCAATATGGATTTAAATAATTTAAAAAATTCTATAATTAGCACACAAAATGCTGATGATATTATGGAAAAAAATTTTACTATGGATCATGTTAAAAAAGTTTTAACAGACACTGTTTCTTTTATATCAAAAGAAGGACATGCGAATACTTTTGAAAAACAATGAGCCGGGCTAACATTAAGCCTACAAATTGCATTAAAAAAATTAGGATATAATCTATGAATTATCGATGGAGTATATATGAAATAAACTGATCAAACTGCATGAAGAGCAGCTAGCACAAAAGAAGAAAAAGAAGCGATTTATTGAAAAAGCAATACGCGAAAAGCTGTAAAAGCTTTTCAAGAACAATGGAACCAAGAAAATCCAAATGACAAATTAGTTGTTGATTGACGAGCTGGTAAAGAAACTTTGACAAAAATTTTGCAGAAATTAAATAATCAGCCTATTATTACATGAATCGATGCAAATTCCAAAGTTAAACTTGCTGATAAACTAAAAGAAAGCGAGAAACTTTTGGCAGAAATAGGAACACAATATCTTTTACCAAAAGGAAATCGAACTGCGGAAGATATCCGTTTAGATTATATTTCTAAAAATTCTAATATAGTTTTAACAGGGACAATTGACTGAAAAATTGTAAAAATAAAATTCGATCAAGAAAAGAGAAATCAAAACCCATTACCAATTTTGACAAACATTCCTGGTCTTCCATCAAATACGAAATATAGTAATCCAACTTTAATTTATGGACAAGATTCTTTTAAACTACAAGAAGAGTTTTTGTGGAAATCACCAATGGCAAAAACAATAAT
>CAZZEA010000118.1:0-3423 GCA_964652925.1 uncultured Candidatus Peribacteria bacterium
AATTTAATTTCAATGAAAGTTGTTTCTCCGTTTCTGCTCTATTTACAGCCAAATAAGCATAAGATGGCATTTCTGATAATTTTTTACTATATGTTTTGTAAATCTTATATACTCCATTTTCTTCAAATGTTTTTGTTGCTTTGGTTTCCAAAATAGCATGATTTTCTTCCCGAGATTTAATATCATCTCTCAAATCAGCATGATCAGAAACATCTTCTGCCACAATATCTTTTGCTCATTGAATAGCTTCTTTGATATCTTTCACAGAAGTCTTGGCATCACCAGTATCTTTGATAAACTTCTCCGCTTCCACTTCGAATTCCTCTTTGGTCAAATCTGCCTTCGCCAAAATCCTCGCCAACGGCTCAAGTCACTTTGCCTTGGCGAGAGTTGCCTTGGTATTCTTCTTTTCTTTGAATGGACGATACAAATCCTCAACTCTCGCCAAAGTCTCAGCTTCCATAATTTGTTTTCTAAGTTCATCAGTCATCAATCATTTTTCTTCAATTAGACGAATAACATCAGCTTTTCTTGCCTCCAAATTTTTGGTATAGGTATATATTTCATGAAAATCTCTAAGTTGCTCATCCGTAGCTCCCTTCGTCATTTCTTTACGATATCTGGCAATAAATGGAATTGTATTTCCCTGATCCAAAAGTTCAATAATATTTACTATCACACCTCTTTCCATCCCTGTCTTGGAAACAATCAATCCAATCAAATCCGCCATTCTTATTAGTTAATGATTTAAAAGCTATCAGTCATTTTAAAAACTAAACAAATGTATCAAATCCATCCCCGATGTCAATCAAAAAATTTTGACAGAAAAAAAATCTGAATATAATTGGAATTGATATTTTACTTTATAGATTTATTACAAACAATGAAACAAGCAATGAAAAAAAAAGATTATTATTCTGAATCTTACAAAGAAAAAAGCAATCCATACCCAACAAAAAGTTGAAGAAAACTAAGAAAAGAAAGTCAAACACAAAACAAACCAGAATTATTGTCCGATGAAAATTGAGATGCTTTTTACTCTGAATTCAATAAAAAGGAAGAAATCAAAAATGCATTTAGTGATAAAACAGCATATGATCGAGAAAAAGAGCTTCTTGAAGCAATTGATAATGACAAAGAAGAAGATGAAATACCTGAATGGGTAAAGTTTGCCGAAGAACACAATGAAATAAAAGAACGATTTGATAAAGAGGAAAATGAAAAATACAAAAAATACGATAAATACAAAAATTTTGATAGACCAGAAAATAACGAAAATAGTGAAGATAATGAAGAAATATCTGAAATAACAGATATACCACCAGAAGATGAAGATGAAAATCAAAATCTTTATTACGAAAGAAAAATAGTGAAAGCTAAAAGTAATGATGATCGAAATATCGATTATAAGCAAAAGAATTATTATTCAAACAAAAATCCAGATAAGGATCGAAGACATAGAAAAGAAAAAACAGGTAATTTTAGAAAGAGCAATAGAGCAGATAGGCATTATACAAAAATGGAGTTAAAAGAAGTTTTACGATAAAAAACATCATGAAACACACAACCTATCGAAAAAAATTAGAGCAAAAAATCAAAAAAAGAGATGATATTACAATAAAATATCAAACACTCCATTACTGGTTTTGAAAGTATACAATAGGCACAATTGCAAGCAAAAAAAGAGGAAAAACATTATATATTCGCACAGGAATCCATGGAGAAGAAATTTGATGACCTCTAAGCATATTGGGAGCAATTAATCAAATAATAGATTATGCCAACAAAAAAAATATAGGACTAATTATCCATCCTCTAGCAAATCCTGCTGGTTTCGAAAATCACACAAGATATAGTGATAAAAAAAATCCACCAAAAAATGGAAATAACAATGTTATTATCTACGAGTTACCGAAAAGAAAATATAGTGACGATATGGGTGAAAAAGATATAAGTAAATGATGGTATTGGTCAGATCAAAAAGAGAAAGATCTTCCACCAGAAGGTATATTTACTATCAAAGAATTACAAAAAAACATCAAAAATCTGAATATTATTTGAATAATAGATATCCATCAAGATTATATTACTCCAACCAAAGAAAGTTTTGCATATCACTATGGATTTGAAAATACAAATATATATGATCCAATTATCCAAAAAATTAAGAAATTGTGTAAATTATATCCCAAAAAAGCAATAAACGCATGATTTAAAAATAAAATCACAAATAAAAAAACAACATCTAAGTGAAAATGAATAATTCCAGATAAAAAATGACGAATTACTAGACATGACTGAACTTTGGGTGCTGCTGCATACAAACTGTGAATTCATTATAATGTAACTTGTGAAACAACAGGAAGTACTCCATACAAAATAGCAAAAAAAATTAATATAGCATGGATTTGTTGATTAATTGATATAGCAACAAAAAAATAAAGTTTTAACTTTAATATAAAAAAATGAAAATTTTACAATTTCCAAGAGCTCGTCAATTCTGTAGTTATGACTGCTGAGCATCTGCTCTTCAAGCAATTCTTGCATATTATGATATTGATGTAAAATGAAGAACTATCATAAAAAAAGCAAAAACAACAAAAAAATGAACAAACATAGAAGATATTATTGCTGTTGCAGAAAGTTATTGATTACAACATATTTCAAAAACAATGACTATAACAGAAATAAAATCATATATAAACAAAGATATTCCTGTACTTGTAGTTCTTCAAGCCCGAACATTAAAAAGCAATATAAACCGAGAAAACGATTGGGACGATGGTCACTATGTAATTGCAATAGGATATGATAATGAAAATCTGTATTTTGAAGATCCTGGCAATTTTAAACGTACATTCTTATGATATGATGAATTCAAAAAAAGATGGCATGATATAGGAAAAAACTGAAACATATATAATCATCATGGAATAGCTTTTTTCTGACCAAAATTAAACTTCTCAATAGAAGATTTTGAACATATGAACTAATTTTTTATAAAAAAAACAAAGCCCCCAGCCGAAAAGCTGGGGGTTTAATAAAGATACTTCCTCCGGATAATATGGGCGAGCCACGAATAACGGGGCGCCCGGTGCCGTAATGCTCTTTAATTATAGGAGCGTAGCAACCGAAGGTTGAAATGGTGGATAGCTGGAAGTTTGTTATGGGCAGCCACCCTTTTTTACTTCGATTTCTTCTATATATAACCCCGACAAATAGCTCGGGCAGTCGGCAATGAAGAAAACCCCTTTCTTTTTGTGGCCTGCGTGGGCGATTTTACTCCGCAATTGGCCTGGTTGGTTCCCCATTTTTTAATTATTAACGGGAACTTTTTTTTATTTTTTCGTCGGGCGGAGATTTTCGTGCCCCTGATCGGTTGGAGCAATAATCGGCAATTTTTTTTGGTTTCCTATCTATCTA
>CAZZEA010000119.1:0-225 GCA_964652925.1 uncultured Candidatus Peribacteria bacterium
CGAGTCTAAGTTCTACCCCTAAGCTCTAAATTCTAAGTAAAACGATATATAAACGTTCGGTGTTGCATTTTCTTAACGGCGAAAAACACAAACAAATCCTTGGCTCTCTATTTTTCTTGCCCAAAAATACAAGTGCTCACTTGTTATATATTCGTTTATTCTCTAATAACTAAGAGCTAAATTTTAAGCTATAAATTTTACCCTCTAAGTTCTAAAATAAAATAT
>CAZZEA010000119.1:250-3377 GCA_964652925.1 uncultured Candidatus Peribacteria bacterium
ACAAGTCCTTGGCAAATAATTTTCTCTTGCTATGTAAACCCAAATTCCTATAAGTAAATCGCTGTGTTTTTTTTGTATAAAAGAAAAACTGGACTAACCGTCCAGAAGTGGGCTGTAATCCAGTTTTAAATATATGGGTTGGTTTCACTACACGATATATACTATAACGTTTTTTTTATATTTGTCAATTATTTAAAACCTATTTTTAATATAAGTAAATAACTGGTGTTTTTTATATCTTTTTTGAGCGTTTTATGCAAAAAACGAAAAAACAATTACGAGAAAGTTTTCAAGATGACATCAATGAGCTATCTCCAGAGTTACAATC
Organism: uncultured Candidatus Peribacteria bacterium; assembly: GCA_964652925.1. Taxonomy (GTDB): domain Bacteria; phylum Patescibacteriota; class Gracilibacteria; order Absconditabacterales; family Absconditicoccaceae; genus UBA5124. The sequence goes on from CAZZEA010000119.1 coordinate 579, forward strand.
ATTGCTTACAAAATGATTTTCTACATGAATTATCAACGAAGAAGATATTATTACAGAGATTGATGATATGGATCTCAATATCAAAGTTGTTGAAAAAGTATATGATATTGCAGATAAACTTGGTATTAAAACTCTAACTATTGAAGAAGTGTTAGAAAAAGAAGCTGAAGCTATAAAAAAAGAATCTAAACTAGGAAAAGTACAACTTTATGAAGAACACTCTCGTAGTAATGTTGATGTACAATACCATGACTTCATCAAACTATATTTTAATGATATTTCAAAAATACCACTTCTTACTTGAGATCAAGAAAAAGATATAGCAAAAAGAATCAAAAAAGGTGATGAAGATGCAAAAAAAAAACTTATCGAATCAAATCTCAGACTTGTTATTAGTATTGCAAAAAGATTTTTTGGTTCTAGACTTAGTTTTTCTGATCTTATTCAAGAATGAAATATATGACTTATTAAAGCTATAGAAAAATTTGACCCAGATAAAGAATTTAAGTTTTCAACGTATGCTACTTGGTGGATTAAACAATCAATTACAAAAGCCATTGCTGATATGACCAAACATGTAAGAATTCCTGTCCATCTGATTGATGAAATCAATTCGTATAATAAAACATATCAACTCCTCTTTCAAAAATTATGAAGAGAACCAACCTCCAAAGAAATATGACAAAAGCTATGATTTCCTATTAAAAAAATCAAAAAACTAGAGGAAGTTATCTTTGGAAACGTATCTCTTGATAGAGAAGTTGGAGATGAAGGAAGAGATACGCTTGCTGATCTTATCGAAGATGGAAACACCCTGAGACCAGATCAATTTGTAGAGAAAAATACACTAAGAAATAATCTTGATATGATATTGGATATGCTTGATGATAGAGAAGCAAAAATTGTTAAAATGAGATATGGAATTGATGGTCCAAGATATACCTTGGAACAAGTTGGAGAAGAATTTAACGTAACCAGAGAAAGAGTAAGACAAATTGAACAAAAAGTTATCCAAAAACTAAAAGAACATGCTGGATTACAAAAAATACTTGGAATTGAAGATGATATTGCTAAAATGGAGTCCTGAGCGAATAAAGGAAAAAGATGAAGAAAAAAAGTAGAGAAAGATGATGATGAAGAAACAAATTATGATGACGAAGATGATTTTGAATTTGAAGAATTAGATTTTCCATGAAAAGTTCAGGATTAGATATTTAAATATACGACCCATCTAATTAACCCAATACCATTTAATACCTAAATAAATAAAATGACAGAAGAAGTTATGAAAAAAACTACTCATAGTGAATTAGATAGTCACGGATATGATGCATCTCATATCAAAGTTTTGGAATGACTTGAGCCAGTAAGACAAAGACCTGGTATGTATATCTGATCTACAGATGCTAGATGACTTCACCATATGATTCAAGAAATCGTGGATAATGCTGTAGATGAAGCTTTGGCTTGATATTGTACCACTATTACTACCACTCTTCAAGAGGATGGTGCTGTTTGTGTTCATGATAATGGAAGATGAATTCCCGTTGATAAACATCCAAAAACTGGTAAGTCAGCTCTGGAAACTGTTTTTACAGTGCTTCATGCAGGAGGTAAATTTGATAAATCATCATATAAAATTTCTTGAGGACTTCATTGAGTTGGTGCCTCAGTAGTTAATGCTCTTTCTGAATGGTTGGAAGTTACTGTCTATAAAAATGGTAAAAAATATTTTCAAAAATTTGAAAGATGAATTCCTATCTGAGAGCTTGAAGAACAATGAGAAACAGACAAAGTAGGAACAACAGTAAAATTTATGCCAGATTCTAAAATTTTTGAAACAATAGAATTTTCTCAAAGCATAGAACTTGCTAGAATGAAGCAATCTGCTTATCTTACTCCAGGGGTAACTTTCAATTTTGTAAATAAAAAAACTTGATACAGACAAAGATTTTGTTTTGAATGATGAATCAGAACCTGGCTTAAAAATTTAGTTTGAGAGCAACAAACCATAGCTTCTGCTCATTATTTTCAAAAAGAAGGAGAAAATTGTTTGGCTGAAATAGCTTTTCAATTGGTAAATACTAACAATGATAATACACTTTCTTTTGTAAACAACATTCCAACAACAGATTGAGGAACTCATGTATTATGATTTAGATCTGCTTTATTGACTGTTATCAATGAACTAGCTAAGGAAAAAGATAAAATAAATAAAAAAATTGGAGAATTCCAATATTCTGACGTTACTGATGGTCTTTATGCTATCGTTTCTGTAAAAATTCCAGAACCACAATTCGAATGACAAACCAAAGGTAGACTTGGAAATAGTTATGTAAGAAAAGAAGTTGAAACAATAACATACAATTATTTGAGAGATTTCTTCACAAATAACGAGGAAGAATTTAATAAAATATTTGAAAAAATGGAACTTGCTGCAAGAGCAAGGTTGGCAGCAAAACTTGCAAAAGAAACTGTTCTTAGAAAGAACGTTCTTGCAGGGTGAGTTCTTCCTGGAAAACTTGCAGATTGTTCAAAAAGAGGCAAAGAAGGTACGGAACTTTATATAGTCGAGGGAGATTCTGCGTGATGAAGTGCTAAACAAGGTCGTGATAGTAATTTTCAAGCAATCTTACCTCTTAGAGGTAAAATATTAAATACGGAACAAGCTAGTATCCAAAAAATTATGGCAAATAACGAAGTAAAAGCTCTTATTACTGCTATTGGAGCTGGTATCAAAGAAAGCTTTGATCTCGAAGGATTGAGATATGAAAAAATAATTATCATGACCGATGCCGA
>CAZZEA010000120.1:0-3326 GCA_964652925.1 uncultured Candidatus Peribacteria bacterium
AAGTAGCTTGTTGTGAGTTTTCTTGTGTTGTTTCTTTTTCTGTGCTATTTGAGAGATTTAAGAAATCTTCTTCATCAAAGCTTTTTTCTTCTCCCTCTATAAATACTTTTTTGAAATGAAGAAGATAAAGCATGAGTAGTGCTGTCATTCTTACGTCGTTTTTACAGTATATTTTGAATTCTTCTAAGTATTTTGTTTCGCCAGTTTCTTGATATTTTTTCCAAAGAGTCTCTCCTTCAGCCCCTGATTCTAATGTCTTTTGTACGCCAACAAGTGCGGTAGCGACTTTGTTTAATCAAAGTCTTTTTCCTGTTAGTTTGTTTAGAAAAACGTATAAATCTACGCTTTTTTTATTTATTTCATCGATATGCTTTTGTGTTCATCAGCAATTATATACACAAACAGGATTGTCGAACCGAATATTGTTGTATCAAACTATATGTCAGTCAAAATCTATCATTTTTTGTACAAATTCAGCTAAGTTTTCTTGGCTTATATATTCGTATTCCATTTTATTGTTTTCTGCTGGATACATTGCATATCCCAAACGAAATTTAGCATTTTTGATATCATCACTTAGTGTTGTTTCTATGTCGTATACAAGATAAGGTTTTCCATCAATAGTGCTATATCATCATCAAGAAAATTCGTCCATAAGTATTTGTTCTATTGTTTTTTGTCAGATTTGTTTTTCTTTTTTGATAACAAAATTTTTGATAATGTTATGAAGCTCTTTTTTCCCTTCTTCATCTAGAATTACTTCAATTTTTTCTCTTTCGTCTTTTAAAATTATAGAATTTTCTGTCTTTGAACAACTAAATATAACTTCATTTCTGTTGCAATAATAGGTATCTGTGCCATCTCTAAAAATTTTTTTTAAAAAATCAATCAGGCTTATACAACGTTCTTTTTTCATATTGTTGTATAGATTCTGAATAAACGCGTTTTGGATTGATTTTATTTCTTCTAAATTGAATCTTTTGTACATATACTATTTTTTTTCTGATAAAAATTTTTGGTATAGTAAGTATTCTTCTGGACTATATTGTTTGATTATTTCTAGTGGTTGTGTAGTAAAAGTGTTTAGTAATAATTTATTTTCGTCGTTTAGTGTCAATGATAAGTTTTTTATGACAACAGGAGTTTTCGTTGTGTTTGCTTCTTTGAAATATATTGGACTAATTTTATGTTCATTGATGCTGTAATATCCCAAGAATGGTATTCCTCATATAGTTACATCTATAAGAATCTTTTCGTTTTTTTCTATTATGTCATTTACTTGTACTCAAAGATATTTTTTGATTCTTTCTATAATAATTATCGTGTTTGTTGATCCCTCACTAGTTCAATCGTTTTGTTGATTAAAAAACAAAAATCATTCTATTGTTTTTTTTATAAATTCTATAAAATCTACTTTTGTTACCTTTTCATAAGTTATTTTGCTTGTTATGTCTGGGTTGTTTAAATATTCGTTTAATTGATTTTTTGCCTCGTTATCTGATATGTCTATATTGCTTAGTAAGAAATTATTATGAATTATTGTCATAGTAACTATTTTGTTTCTTCGCAATATATCGATAGATACTTTGTTATTGTTACATATTTTAACTTCTTGTTTTGGTAATCTGTCACTTAAATTTTTACATATTATTTCTATTTCTTGTTCATTGATAATATTTTTTGCTGTAAATAAAAAACTATTTTGATCTATATATTTTTGAAGATCAGCATATCATCGTTTGTTTTTTTCTATTAAATTGTTTATTGTCTCAGAGATTTCCTCAAATCATTCAAAAGAAATTTGCTTTGCTATTAGCGTGCTTTTATTTTCCTCTAACCATAATTTTATGGGTATTTTTATTATATTTACGTCTTGACTATAGCTGTTGATTTTGCTTTCTATTTCTCGTATTCAGGAGATAAGAATATTGTTCCCTGATAAAAACTTTTGCTTTATATCTATTTTCTTTATTTGTTTTAATATATTTTCTATTTTCTGTTCATAATTTTCTGTTTCCTCATTTTCTTTGCTTATACTATTTTCTTTTTCCAAAATATTTGTGTTTACTTGTTCTTTAAGTCATGCATATCAAATAAGCTGGTTTCAATTGTTGAATGATATAATTTGTTTTGCTATATTATTTATTTCCGTTTTGTTTGCTATTTTGTTGGTTATTTCTACGTTTTCTATTGCTTTTTTGATATAGTAGTTGTTGAAGAAATATGTTATCTCTTTGTAAAAAATTCAGATTCTATCTTTTTTTAATAGTTCTTGAAGGAATGCAAAATATCAGTTTATACGATCAGTGTTGATTATTTTGTTTGTTATATCATCATTTATAATTTGTTGAAAAGAAATTAATTTATATACATTTGTTATTTCGTCTTTGTATATTTTATTGCTAATGAACTTTCCAAACAATTCTTTTTGTACTTCAGTGAAATCTATAAATAATCTGTATTTTTCCTGATTTGTTGGACTACATTTTTGTAGTAGTTTTTCTATTGTTGGGTTTTGTTTTTCTGTGTAGTAAGTGTAATAAATTAAGTTTAAACATCATTTTTCATTGTATTTTCTTTCTAATAATAAATTATCCATTATTGTATAAAAATTATCTATATCTGTTTCTATTGTATGAATAAAAAACTCATCTAAAAATCTATCTATAAAAATGTTGCATACAAGAGAACTTACTTTTTTTTGAAATAGACAGTGGAGATTAAATTCTTCTATGATTCATTTTGAAATGGGGAAGGATATGTTTCTTGTTGGTTGGTTTGTGTTTTTGTTGCTTCATATAAATATATTTTTTCGTAAAGTATCTAATTCTTCTATTGAGTATCCTCATTTTTTAAAATATTCTATATTTTGAATTGGTGCTGATTTTGCCACCCGAAAAAATCTAGGTAAAACAAATCCTTTGTAGAAAAGTAAGTTATTGAATGATTCTAGATAATTATCAGTTTCCTCAAATTGTCATAAAGCAATGGGTCATGTAAATGTATTTTGTTTTTCTATTTTTTTAACTTTATCATTAAATTCTTGTATTTTAATTTGTTTTTGGCCTTCTAAAGAATTCGTTTCGATAGTAATTGTAGTTTCTTTTGAAAAAATTGCATAAATCGTAATCCCTGAAAAAATTCCTATTAATAAAAATATTCAGTATTTAAATAAAAGTTTGTTTATTCTATAATACTTTTTGTGGATTTCTTGTGTTCTTTCTCAGAATTGTATTTTATCCATATATTTTTTTGTTTATAAAAAATATGTCTTTTTACTATATATAGTTTTTGTATTTGTTTTTCAATGGTTTCCTGTATTTTTG
>CAZZEA010000121.1:0-3314 GCA_964652925.1 uncultured Candidatus Peribacteria bacterium
CGCAACAATTGCTGGATCTAGATCTCCCGATCTTGTTCCCATAGTTAGTCCTTCAAGTGGGGTAAATCCCATAGATGTATCAATAACTTTTCCACCCTTGATAGCAGAAACACTTGCTCAATTTCCCACATGACAAACAATAATATTCATATCCTTAATATCTTTTCCCAAAATTTCAGCAGCTCTATGAGAAACATATTTGTGAGAAGTTCCATGAAATCCATATCTTCTTACCTTATATTTTTCGTAATATTTATACGGAATAGAATACATATAGGCACTAGGTTCCATCGTTTGATGGAATGATGTATCAAAAACTGCGATATTTGGAACATTTGGTAAAACTTCCTCTACAGCGTGAATTCCCATCAAATTTGCAGGATTATGTAAAGGAGCCAATTCACAAAGCTCATTAATTTTTTCCTTTGCTCCTTGATCAACTTTTGCCGATTCAACAAAATGTTCTCCTCCATGAACTACTCTGTGTCCTACCGCATCTATTTCTTCCAAAGAAGATAATACTCCATGAGTAGCATCTACAAGCAAATCAAGAACTTTTTTCAAAGCAACACTATGATTTTCCAAATTTCCCGTAATTTCTACTTTTCCTTCTTTTCCAACATGTTTAATAACTGTTCCTTCTATGGCAATTTTATCAACCAATCCTTTTGATAATACATCTCATTCTGGCATAGATAATAATTGGTATTTCAACGACGAACTTCCAGCATTCAATACTAATATTTTCATCTCACATTTTTTTATAAACTAAAATTTTTTATATTGAAGAAACAATTTCTCCCCATGCACCAGCACCAAGTCCAGCTGCATTAGCTTCTTCCAAATCAATATGCATATCCAATGCAAAATTATCACCCGCTCTTACAATCACATTTTCAAATACTAATCCTCTTTCTCCATGTACTTTAACTTTTATTTCTTGTCCATCTACAAGACCTGCATCTTGGGCCTGAGCAACCGTAATGTGTAAATGCCTTTTAGCTACAATACATCCATGATCCAAAACAATTGACCCAGCAGGTCCAATAACTTCACAACCAGGAGTTCCTTGAATATCTCCAGACAATCTTATTGGTGCCTGAATTCCTAATTTAAAATTATCAGCTGACAAAAGTTCAACCTGCGTTTGTTTTCTACAAGGTCCAAGAACCCTTACCCCATCAATTTGACCTTTTGGTCATTTCAAAGAAACAGTTTCTTGATAAGCATATTGACCAGGCTGAGAAAGGTCTTTTATCGTAGTAAACTGATACTCCTTTCCAAAAAGTTTCTCAGCATCAATCTGAGATATATGAATATGTCTATTGGAAATTCAAATAGGTAATCTCATAGGAAAATTCAAACAAAAATAAAAATCTGACACAAAAATGTATCAGATTTGATATATCTTTTTACAAAAAAAAATCAATTAAAAATCAGATTTTTAAGAAATATCATCTAAAATCTGCCCCCTTTCTTGCAAAAACCTTTTATCATCTTCAAAGTCTATTTCAAATGAAGCCAATATAATATCATCTATTTGAGGACAAAATGTTCAATCTTCTTTTTTCATGTGTTCTTTCATCCATGATTCTACAAATTCTTTTCTTTTTTCAAGAGGAATCTGAGCTATTTCTTTTACCTTATCTTTAAATTTAGCAATTCAAAATTTTTTATCATCTATTCAAGAAAATTGATCATGTATTCAATCAGAAAACAAAAAAACCTGATCTCAATCTTGTAATTCCACTTCATACTGTTTTGTTTTTTTTAATCTTTTACCTTCAAGACGAACATATAAAGATAAATCCAAAAATTCTCAATTTTTTCTAACAACAAACACAGGCCTAGATGTGGTTGAAGACATTAATTTATGGGTTCTAGGATTATAATAAACAGCAGACATATCCATAGATTCTTCTGAAGAACTTCCTCTAACTTGAAAATCATCCATTTTCACCCTTGAATTATATTGATTTTTAAAAAAATCTGCAACCTTATTTATCAATTCCAACGGAGTTTTCGTAATTTTAGTTTCTTGTTCTATCACAGATTTTCAAAGTAAAGTTAAAATAGATGCAGCTACACCATGATTAGTACAATCAGCTACAACAAATATTTTGTTTCAATTAGCCACGGTTGTAAAATAAAAATCTCAGCTTACAACATCTCTTGGCTCCCAATACACAAAAGATTTTGGAAAATTAGCACAAATATCATTATTACTAGACAAAAGTCTTTTTTGTACTCAAGAAGCAACTCTAATATTAGAGTCTTGTTCCTCTTTTTGAAATTCTATAAGTTTTTTTTGTTCTGTAATTTCTTGATTTGCTTGTTCTAATTCATTATTCTTTTGTTCTACCTCATTTTTTTGCTGCATGATTATTTGATTTTTTTCATTTAACTCATCATTTATAGCAGTAACTTCCTCTGCATACTGTTCTACTTCAGCTTTTTTTTGCGTAATAATTCTATTTTTCTTTTTGAGTGCATAACTAAATCCAGACGCACCAAGTGCCAACAACAAAGCCGCAACAGCTCATCACCAAGCAAGTCTATTTCTTTGTTTTTGTTCACTAAGTTGAGCTTCTTTTACTTTCAATTCTGCTTCTTTCTCTTTCTTTTCTGATTTTAACTTTTCAACTTCAAATTTTACATTCAAAGCTGCCATTGTATTATTTATTTGTTCACTAGATAATTGTTCAGAAATATTTGACAAAAGAGATGAGTAATAATCTTTTTTTTCCAAATCTTTAATATTTTTTGTTTGTTTATAAGTTCTATCATAATAAAACATCAATTCTCTATAAATAGCCTTCTGATAACGCTTATTTTTGTTTTTTATAGACAAATCTAATGCTTTTAAATATTTATTTAAATATTCTTTTTGATTTCATTCGTAATTTAAAATATCACCCTCCCAAGTAAGATATACAATTTCATTATTAACATTTGGATTCTCCAAAATAATATTTTTTGCTTTATTGAGATATTCTTTAGCCTTTACAACATTATTTAAATTATTTAAGTAATAATCACAAAAATCTATATAAAGTTGAAAAACAACATCTTGATTATAAACATCTTTGTCAGAAGATTTCTCTAATACAAATAAAGCTTTTTTTAAATATTCTTCTTGATTTTTATAATCACCTTTTCAGTAATAAACAAGAGCAATATTGCGAAGGTTGGAAATAAAATTTACCATATTAGAGGTATCTACTATTACCAAAGCTTTATTATAATATTCTAAAGCATAATCATAAGGCGTTTGGTTATTATAAGATCATTGATGATAGTAAGTAACTCATATA
>CAZZEA010000122.1:0-3306 GCA_964652925.1 uncultured Candidatus Peribacteria bacterium
TGTTGCTTATTGTTTTTACGGGAATATTTTCTTTGTATCAAATCCCCAAAGAATCTAGTCCTGATATAGAATTTTGAAATATTGCTGTGACGACAATTTATCAAGGAGTTAATCCAACCGATATTGATACTCTTGTGACTGATAAGATAGAACAAAAAATAAAAGATATAGAAGATCTTAAAAAAATGTCTTCGATCAGTAGTATAGGAGTTTCTTCTATTGTTTTGGAGTTTGATAATGGTGTCGATATGTCAAAAGCATTGGTTGATGTAAAAGATGCGGTAGACAAAGTTTCTCTTCCTTCTGAAGCTCAAGATCCTTTTGTAACTGAAATTTCTACGGATAACGAAAGAATGTTTGATATAATTCTTTATGGAAATGACCAACAGTTTTCTCAGCAATATATCAAAGAAAAAGCGAGAAAAATCAAGTATTCATTGGAGGGAAAGTGAAATATTAATAGAATAGATTTATGATGATCTGATGAAAATATTTATGATATCTTTGTTCTTTTGGAGAGAGCAAAAGTTGAACAGCTTGGACTTTCTTTGCAGCAGATCGCTTGAGCAATTCGTGCTTTTAATCAGAATCAACCACTTGGAAATCATGAAATAGATGATTTATCATATGATTTTAGGGTAGAGTGAGAAATTTCCACACTTCAAGAATTACAAAAAATTCCTTTGGCTTTGTCCAATGGTTCGTTTGTGTTTTTGCAAGATATAGCGACAATAGAACAAAGACTCAAAGATGATTCAATTCGTAAAATGTGATCTTACCAACAATCTGGTAATTATTTTGTTTCTATGACTGTCAACAAATCTCGTTGAGCAAATATATTTTCTTCGGCAAAAGATGCAAAACAACGTATAGAGCAAGAATTATCAAAGCAAGAATATGCTGGTTTGGAAATAGCTTACACTCAAGATTTGGCTGAACTTATTCAAAAAGATTATAATGATTTGACCAATAATGGTCTTCAGACAATTCTCTTGGTATTTTTGGTGTTGTTGTTTTTTGTGGGATTTAAAGAAGCGCTTATTGCTACATTGTCTGTTCCTTTAGCTTTTATGATTACCTTTTTTGTGCTTAAACAACTTGGACTTTCGTTGAATTTCTTGACGAACTTTAGTTTGATAGTTTGTTTTGGAATTGCTATTGATGCTACGATTGTGATTGTTCAGTGAGCTCACGAAAAAATGAGACAATGATTTGCTTCAAAATCTGCAGTGTTGTTGTCGGTAAAAGATTATGCTGTTCCATTGATTTCTGGTACAGCTACTACCTTGGTAGTTTTTTTACCGATGCTTACTTTGCCTGGGATTATGGGTAAATTTTTAGCGTATATACCGATAACTATTTTTGTTACGTTGCTTTGATCTTTGTTTATAGCATTGACAATTAATTCAGCATTGTTTTTTAAACTTAGTAAACCAAAAAAAGAATATGAAAATATCTGAGAGATAGAGTATCTTCCTACTGAAGAAAAAACTCTTTTGGAAAAAGAAAGACAGAATAAAACGTTGTATGTACAAGATGACTCTTCTTGGAGAGAACGTTTGTTGGATAAAATTGCTGATTGGTACGAATCTAAACTTCGTTTGATTATGGAAAATTCTCGTAGTAGAGTAATTGCCTTTTTGGCTCCATTGATCGCTTTGGTGTTGAGTTTCGTTTTTATCAGTCCTATGCTTGGATTTAATCTTTTTCCTGCTTCTGATAGTCCTTGGCTTTATGCTACTATTACTGCAAAAAAGTGAATATCTCAAGAATATGTTTCTCAGAAAGTTCAAGATATAGATCAGGTTCTTTCTTCTATCCCAGAAGTTAAATTATATTATTATACTCTCTCTGATAATAAAGTTAATGTAACTATAGAGCTTGTACAAAAATCTGAAAGAAAAAGAAATAGTTTCGTGATAGAACAAGAAATTTTGGAAAAATTGTCTTATTTGTCTTCCTATTGATTACAGGTAGAGACCAAGGTACAAGCATGATGACCTCCTACAGGGAAAGCAGTTTGAATTAAATTAGTAGCTGATACTAATGATAAATTCCCTGAGCTTTTAAAGACAGTAAAAGACTTTGAATCGTATTTACGTACAATAAAATGAACAAAAAATGTTGCTATTTCTAGCTCGCCAAGTCCGGGTCAATTTGTATTCAGATATTATATAGACAAACTTTCGTATTTGGGAATACAACCATCTGAATTAAACTTTCAATTGTATGCAGTTATTAATTGAATAAGTGCTTGATCGCTTAGAGGACAATATGAAAATAGCGATATTAAAATTAAATATACTGATTTTGATGAGCGTCTGACTCCAAATAATGTTTCAGATATTTCTTTGCCAACAACAAAAGGTTTGGTGAAAATCTGAGCACTTACTGATTATGGTTTTGATCAAGCTATTACAGAAATTAGTAGAGAAAATGGAAAAATTGTTGTCAAAGTTGATGCCGATATAGAAAAATGATATACGTCCGCCGCTTTGCAATCAGAATTTGTGGAATTTGCACAAAAATATAATTATCCAGATTGAGTGTCTTTTGAATCGTGATGAGAAAATGAGGAGAATCAAGATCTGATTATTGCTATGTGAGTTTCTTTTGTGATAGCTATTTTCTTGATTTTGGCGATTTTGATTTTGCAATTCAATAGTTATTTGCAGCCAGCGATTATTACTTATAGTATTGTTGTCGGAATTTTGGGAGCAAATATTTGACTTTGGGTGACTGGTAATTCTTATAGTTTATCTTTTATGATTTGATTTATTGCACTTACATGAATCGTGGTTAATAATGCGATTGTGTTGATTGATAGGATTAATGTTGATGTAGCTAGATGAAAAAATATGTTTGAAGCTGTTTTGGAAACAGGAAAATCTAGATTAGCTCCAATTTTATCGACAACTATGACGACAGTTTTGGGATTGTCAGCTGTGGCTAGACAGGATGAATTTTTTGCTGGTTTGGCATATACAATAATGTTTGGATTGGCTGTTTCTTCAGCTATGACGCTTTTGGTTATTCCTGCAATTTATTATGATAGAGCTAAGTTGGTACAACTTTTGAAAAGAACAATTCTGTCCTTTGTTGTTTGGTTTGAAATTTTGGTCGTATTGATGGTTTGGTGGATTTGTTGGTTTGGTTGTTGTGGCTTATGTAGTTTGGTATTGATGGTATATTATAACATCTACACAAGAAAAATGACAGACATTTTTGCAAAAATATTTGGGTGTTACTGTTTTGAATATGAATTGATCAAAACTTAATAAAAAACAATCTATCAAAAGATTTGTT
>CAZZEA010000123.1:0-3294 GCA_964652925.1 uncultured Candidatus Peribacteria bacterium
ACGGCAATGGTGTTTTTTTTATGATAGATCCTGCTACCATGAAATTTACCTTTTCCAAAGGAAAAGGACTCAGAAGGCTATGATTACAACAAGATGAAGTAGTAGGAAAACTAGTAACTGACTATTACTGAGACAACGAAAGTATTATGAAATGAATAGAGAAAGCTACCAAAGGTAAAGAACGACGTGGAAGAATAGATGTATGAATCTTTTGTTTTGATGTAAACTTTACTCCTGTTTTTGATGAAAATGGTTTTGTAAAAGAAATTGTTGGTATGGCATTTGATACGTCAAGACACAGTAATCTGGAAAACAAACTCAAAGAAGCAAACCTGACAAAAGATAAATTCTTTTCTATCATTGCTCATGATCTTAAATGACCTTTTGGGGTTGTTCTTGGTGTTCTAGAAATTTTGAAAAATGAACTTAATGAACTTAGTCTGGAGGAAATTAATGAAAGAATAAATCTAATAAATACAGCGGCAACAAAATCTTACAATTTATTAATACGTTTACTAGACCGAGCTAGAGCACAATCTTCTGTAGCAATATTTAATCCAGAATATTTCGATCTTCACAAAGAAAGCATGGACCAAATATATTTATTGAAAGAAATGGCAAACAATAAAAATATTATTTTTGAAAACACGATTCCAATTGATACAAAAATCTACGCAGACAAACGTATGATAAACTCTATTTTAAGAAATCTGATTTCTAATGCTATAAAATTCACAAGTAGCAAGGAGAATACTGGGAAAATATCAATTTGATGTAAACTATCAGCCGACGATATTCTTTTTACTGTCATAGATACCGGTATTGGGATGGAATCCGAACAAAAAGCAGATCTATTTCAAATAGACAAAATAACTTCTACAAAATGAACAGCAAATGAATTGGGAAGCTGAATTGGACTTTTGTTGTGTAAAGAGTTTGTAGAAAAACATGATGGGAAAATACGAGTTGAACAAAGTGAGCCTTGAAAATGAACAACTATACAATTCAGTATTCCTGTAAAAAATAATGAATAAAAAAAATCCCAGTTTTATTCTGGGTTTTCTCAAAAAGCTATTTGTGCTTTTTTATTTTTTTGTTCGTCTATCATAAAGATAAATAATTCCAAGAGAAACCAATACAGAAAGTATGATGTTTGGGAGTAAATATAAGGTACTAAGAGTTACGTTGTACACAGCAGACAAAATCTTATTGAAGATATCACTAACAAAACTAATTTCTATATATCTTCGTACATGCGCTACGTGGATAAGTGTATGTTGCAAAACAATCATTCCATAAAAAACGACAGCGAAAACTACGCAAGTCACGGTATAATTTTTGTTGAGCATTTTCCAAAGAGCTTTGATCATTTTTGAGTATGAAGAAATAAACTGATTTGATTATAAGCAGAAAATATTTTTTGTCAATTTTTGGAAAAATTTATTTTTTCATCGCCTCAATCTTCAATTCTTTGGGCATTTTCTCTATCGCGTATCTGAGGGCTGTTCTAGGCATCGCTGCTTTGTGTTTCATCACATAGTCAAAAATTTCTTGTTGATGAGATTGGCTTGCTACCTTGAGCATCCATCCGTATCCCTTTTGGACCATATCGTCAGAATCCAACAATAATGTATCTGCTATCTGGAAAATCTCCGTCAGGAACATTCACCTTCTCGCTGGTACAATAAGGCTCACAGCAGAAGCCCTTTTTACTCGTCTATTGGATGACTTGCTTCGTTTATGCAAATACGAAATCAGATCAGGATACTGCATGATCAACTCCCCTACGGTATGATTACAAAAAGTATCACATTTTGCTCGGTTGTTGATATATTTATCTATCCAATATTCAAACATCTGAATATCATTACGGGTATATTGTTTCTTCAAGGCATAACTTCGATTGCAGGCGACGAATACTTCTTCACAATAATCAGATTTGAATAATTGTTTACATAATCAGAATATTTCTGGTTTGGAAAGTTCTTTGATCTCTTTGAATTGCTCTTTGGCCAGTTTCTCTACCAAGGCACTTTTGACTCCATAGGCAAGGACAGATTCTTTGAAGAAACGATGGAAAGATTCTCTGGTTTTGTGGTCTGAGAGGGATTGGAGTTTGGATCTGATATGAGAGAGAAAGGATGATGAGTTGTACATCTATTTTGTCATTAGTAAGTATTTGAAAACGAATACATTATAAAGATAAAATAGGAATTGCAAGTAATTTTAACTTGTAAAACATCTTATCTATAATCTTCATACAAATCTGGTTCATCAAACAAAAAATCAAAAGTATTTGAAGTTTTTTGATAAGGTAGTTTTTTTATTACATCATTTTTTAATAAAGATTTCATTTGAGTAATAGCCATTTTATTTAATAATCCGAGTCTTTCTGATTGTTTCACCCCTAATGAAATATATTCAGCATTCATAGATTCCATATTTGCTAATATTATTAATTGTTCAATAGTTGCATAATCCATTATATTGCCTTTCTTTGATATATTATCATCTCTCCGTTGTTTTGCTGTTTGTCCAAAAAGTGCAATATTTAATATATCTGCTTCATCTGTATAGATATTGTTTATCTGTTCAGGAGAAAGTTCTTGAGGTATTAAATTCTCCTTAATTGCATCTGTATGTATTCTATAATTCATTTTGGTAAGAAATCTTTTTACATTCCAATCTAATCATTTAAGTTCTTGTTCCTTTAGTCTTTGAAATTCTTTGATAAGATAAAGTTCAAATTCTGTAGAAATTCGTGAGGCAAATTTGATTGTAATATCTTTGTGAGCATATGTTCATCATCAATATTTTCCTGCTTTACTTGTAAGTCCTATCGCATTTGTTTTTCCTATCCATTGACTTGGGGAAAGCGTAAAAGCGTTTAGACCAGCTCTACTTTTAAAGGCATCGAATTCGATGCGGTTAAAATTTAAATTATTTATCGACTCCCATAATCACATATACTCTATTGTATTATATAACCTTAATCGGTTTGCTACAACACTTTTTGGAGCGAGTGTATTTTTTCGTTTTGCAATATCGGTCAATGATATAAAGTCACCATTGTTTATTTTCTTAATCTGTACTACTATTCATAATACTTCTACTTTTTGATTGTTTTTCATTTTATTCTCTTAGATTATAAAACTATTTTTTCAATTATAAAAATCTCTATCTATTTGTCAAATCTATTTTTGACGGAAATCAATCTTTTTTCCTCTTGCAATTCTCCCCTATTCCTCTACATCTGCAGTAGTTTTATCTTCTTATTTGATTAATCATGATCTG
>CAZZEA010000124.1:0-3212 GCA_964652925.1 uncultured Candidatus Peribacteria bacterium
ATTTTCGATCACCAAGATTGCATTCAACATTTTTACCAAAAAATCTTTGAGTAATAATATTGTGCAAACCTTGATCCAAAAAATGTAAAGGCACACTATAAATAGTTTTTTGATCTCAATTTTCGATAATACGATTTTCATCCAAATCAGAAAACATTGCTATCTTTTTTTTGATTTCAGGAGTTAAACGAGAATCTGTCCTACAAACCAAAACATTTGCATGAATTCTAAGTTTTGATACTGAATGCTGTAAAGCTTTTGTTTTCATTTCTCCAGACGTAGAAACACGAAGCACAGGTACGACATGGACAAACAAAACATTTTCTCTACCAAGTTCTCATCTAAGTTGTCTCAATGCTTCCAAAAAGTGAGGTCATTCAATATCTCAAACAGTTCATCCAACCTCAATAATTGTTATATCTTTTCATTCAGAAGCTTCGCGAATTTTATCTTTTATTTCATTGGTTACATGTGGAATAACCTGTACTGTTTCTCCAAGGAATTTTCATTCTCTTTCTTTTTGAATAACAGACAAATAAATCTGACCTGTCGTCACACTACTATTTTTTGTCAGCTCTTCGTCTATAAATCTTTCATAATGTCCAAGATCCAAATCTGTTTCAAATCAATCTTTTGTTACAAAAGTTTCTCCATGTTCAAAAGGAGACATCGTACCAGCATCTATTTGCAAATACGGATCAAGCTTCATCATTGTCAAAGAATATCAGCAAGATTTCATTAATCTACCTATGGAAGCGGCCGTTATTCATTTTCACAAACCAGAAATAACTCATCCCGTAACAACGATCAATTTCATAAAAAACACATTAAAAAGATAAATATATTTTAATATCAAACGAAAGGCAATTTATGAATTATCTTGAAATTTACCAGAAACATGCTTGATTCAATAAAAAACCAACATTGATTCTATTCCCAAATACAAAAGCAACAAAAAGAAAATTAATTCACCAGCTAATCATGATTTCAAGAGCAAAAATACATTAACCAAAAATGACATAATACTAGCCACAATCCAATACCAATAATCTTTGTGATCAAAAAAATCTTTGTATTTTTCTGGCAAAACAAACAATCACAAACTTGTTACGATATTCCAAACAACAGACCATAAAACAATAGACTGAATGTTTGATTCAAAATAAGAAAACAAACTTACATAAACGGCAAAATGAACCACCAAAAACAAAAATAAATTTTGTAAAAAACTGGTATATTCTATTCTTTTGAGAAGTAATACATTTCATACAAAAAACGAAATTACTATCCAATAAAAAAAATGATTTACACCTGACATATGAGACCAACTAGCAACAAAAGAGCCAAACAAAACCAGAACCACCAAAACATTCAACGCTTCCAAAACATATCTAAAGATTTTTGGCATATCTACAACAAAATTATACATTTGAGCCAAGAAATCATTGGAAAAAAATGCTTTGTTGGTAACTCTTTCTCAAGCCAATATACGCCTAACCGAAACACGACCACGATTAACAGGTTTTTTCTGTACAAACCACCAAAGTCACAAATAAAGTCACATCAAAAGCACACTAACAATGGACAATGCTACTGAAACCGAAGAAACTCAAGAAACAATCAATGCAGAAATCAACAACAATCAGCTTACAAACAAAGTATATAAATAATCTTTTTCTATTTCTATCCAATTTCAAATAACAAATTTCAAAAATCAAATAAATCAGAATTGAAACGAAAGTAATATTACTATCAACGAAATCCAGCTATCGGAAGGAAGAATAAATAACGATACTATAGTCAAAAACAATAACGATAAATAATATCAGAATATAAATATTTTTTTTCCATCTTCATACACAAAAAAATAAGACAACATCAAAAACATTGCATTACCAGCCAACATCCAAAGCAAAGATAGAGGAAATTTTATTCACACAAAAGAAAATATCCCAAAAACTGCCAATAAAATTGTTGACCAAGCTATATACAAGCTATATTTACTAAGTTCTAATTTAGCGAAAGAAACTGGCGTTTTAAGTGCAACATATGCAAATCATCCTACCAAAAAAAGCAAAGGAACCAACGCCAAAAACCATAGCCCCAAAAAATAAAAATATAGTACACATGCAACCAATACAATTAGTGCCAACAAAAAAAACATGGTCTTATAAAAAATAACTAAGATAAAGCAAACGTGTGTTTCAAAACAGGTATAGATACAAAATACAAAATCAGCATAACAACAAACAAAATTCAAACAAACAAAGGATTTTTAGCTTTTATATAAGAAAACAAAAATGTTAGTAGTCACATAAATCACAAAGCAAAAAAGGAATAATATACAGTATTCAATAAGCTAAAAGAAGATACAAAAGAAAAATAAACAACACTTCATCAAAGGAAAACAAGAATCATTATCAATCCTAACTGTAAAAAATCAAAAACTCTATATACATACAGCAAAATATTTTGAAATAATTCTATAAAATCTTTTTTAAGAAACATAAGATATATTAAAACCTCTCCAAAAGCTACATAATCTTTTCTTTTCACAGGGACGCTTCAACCAAACATCTGTTGTTGCTGAACCTTTTCTAATATAGACATTTGTCTCTCTAAATCGACTTTTGTAACAGAAGTTCAGTCAAACAATCTTTCAGAAGAATCCTCCAAAGAAAGATAATACTCTTCCTCTATACGATCAACAATTGAAAAAAGTTCTTGCAACATATCCCTTATTTTTTCATAGTTTGTTCACATTCTCATTTTTTTCAACTCTTCCACCTTTATTTTTATTGTTCTAAGATCTTTTGCAGAAACAAAAGCTCATTTATTTACAAGCAAAGAATTAACTTTTTCCAAAGACCAAGCAATAACATTTTTTGCTTTTTCGAGTCATTCATCTTGATAATAAATTTTTCTTTCTTTTTCTTCTTCCTGTTTTTGTACACTTTGTTGAGAATCCTGTTGAGATTGAATTTCGTTTTTACATAAATCAATAACTTTCTTAATTTGTTCTGGAGTTTGTGGATCTATAAAATAATTACCATCAAGAATTTCAAATCACAAACCCAAAAACAGAAGAAAAAAACTTTTTAAGTTAAAATCTTTTGTTCATATAATACGTATTTCTTTGTTTTCAAAAACAACATTTACATAAAGCGGACCAAACGAATTTATATCTCAGGTATAATCGTTTAAAGAAAGCA
>CAZZEA010000125.1:0-3185 GCA_964652925.1 uncultured Candidatus Peribacteria bacterium
TAATGATTTGATAAATTTCGGTAAGAGACCATGTCTTACTGCTCATGATGCGTATTGTCCAGAATTATAGTTTGTATATCCTTCGTATACGTATTTTGGAGCGTTTGGAACTACCATCCTTCATGAAATTACTCATCCATTATAAAATGCGCCGTGAGAGATAATGCTGTTTAGATCTGTACCTGTATAGGATAAGCTAATATCTACTTTGCTTTTGTAATTTGCGTATTTGGTTTTGGAGAAATCGATAAAATCCTGGACGCTTTGAGTAAAGATTTCTTCGGTGATTTCTCCAGTTCCATAATCTTTTGCAAGGATTTGGAATGGTCCATCTCCATTTTTTGGGAGATAATATCCGCAGTGGCTTTCTCTATACCAAGTAGCAATAGTAAGTGCTGTAGGAAAGTTGTTTGCAAAACTGATGTTATCTAATGTATTGTATCGTCAAAAGCATTTATCTTCCATAGAAATTTCAACAATTCCTGTGTTATGGAGTTCTAAAAATTGATTCCATCCAGATTTAGATGAAATTTTTGTTTTTATTTTTTCTGTAGAGAATTGTCCATAGAGATGCGTGTGTAACTCTTGGAGTAGATAAGCAATTCTGGGTTCGTGAGCAATCATTGGTTGGAGTTTTTTGATTTGCGTCATAAAACTTCGCATATCACTTGCGTTTCCAGAATTTATTTGATCGAGTGTGTTTTTGAGTTGGACCAAAGTTATTTGGTCTTGGCTAGTTGGGGTGTAGGCATTGGTTGTGGAGAATCCCCATGAGAAAATACTTAATATAGCTAGAAAAATAATACGTTTTTTCATTAAAAAAAAGGACATATATAAAACTTTCATTTTATACATATCCTTGATGAAGTTGCAAGGGTTTTAGTCTTTTGATATATAGTAATTTTCTTTTACTTTTTTGAGGAATTCTTGATAATTTTTAGGTGCTTCTCATGATTTTCAACCCAATTTTTCATGAAGAAGTTCTAATCATTTTTCATTTAATGTTTTTAGTGTTCTTTCATCTCAAGTAAAATATTTATTTTTATTTTTATCTATTTCTTCAATTCAGATTTCTTTGTTTTCATCTTGCAATCTTTGATTGAGGGATGATTCCCATTTTGAAAAAGATTCTTGATTTAATCAATTCATTGATTTAGTTGTGCCTATGAAATCTTTTGATTCTCTCAATGTGCGGTAATCATCATCGTCTCGTCTTGTTATTCAGATTAAACTATCTAATTTCTTTTGGAATTCTGCATCTGCTTTTAACTTACCAGCGGTTCATCATCTGAAGTCCAAGTTCATTCCCAAAGGTTTTTCCAATCATTTCAATACTTTTCCTCATCATTCTTGTAATGCTCTTGTCGAGTATCATGCAAAAATTGGAGCGGTACTCGCCATTCTTTCTACCAAGCCTGTTGCCTTATCCATAGTTTCTCAGATATTTCCTCATCATGCTTTTGCTGCAATTTTTACCATATATCGGAGCATAAAAATTGTCGCAAAATAGATAATTAATCCAGAAAATATGTTTTTGCTAACATTTCATACTTCTGTGAATAATTTATCGTTTATTTCAACACTCATTACCCCTTCATTTTCCATAATTGCTGTTCATTTACTAGGATTGACTCCTATTGTCGTTCCTTTTATTTCTACATTGCTTGCATTTCCATTCATTACGGTTTGCATACTTACCACAAAAATTAATATCATGGACATCACTGCAGTAAATAATACAGGTTTAAATATTGCGTGAAGGATTACTCAGATATTAAAGTTTTTCATAAAACCTTTCCCTTCCATGGATTTTGATTTTCCCATAGCAAGCATTAGTATTATGATAGGTGAAAGTGGTATTATTATCCATAGAAGAGCTATTCTAATTATATTTGTAATTATTAGGAGAATAAGTGTTACACAATACAAAGCTATCATAAGAAAATTTAATAATAATGTTGTAACTACCTTTTTTGGTGTTGGATCTAGTTTGTTATCAAAATCCAAAGCTTTTTGTATTCTTAGCGTAGTTGCTCAAATATATACCAAAGGTCCTGCTACAGAATCATCTTTTGGCATTATTTTTTCCAAAAATTCTTTTTCATTGAATTCGGTATATGGTTTGAAATTATTATCTTTTGGTAGTTGTGAAACATTTCCTTTATCATCTACTTTTATATAATTTGCATGCATGTTTTTACCAGTTTCCTTTAATATTCATTCTGTTTGTATGGCTCATTTATCTATAAAATTACTTGGAAATGTAGAGACAGCTGCTGTAAGTATTGTAGAAATATCTATTACGGCAGCAAATAAAAACCAACTCGCCTGGATAAGTATTCATGCTATCAATGTTTGGGTAATTAATGTTTGTATACTTTGTGATTTTCCTCTTACAAATTCTATAATTCATCGTAACAAAAATGCAAGCAATCAAAAATTTGCAAAGTTTTTACAGATATTTCGAAGTTTCCAAAGATATACATCTAAATGTAACCATGATCCGTATACCATATCATTTGTCATAAGTTTTCCTGCCAAACTTGCCAATAAAATCCAAATCCATGACAATAATCATATTAGTTTTTCCAATAAATAACCAATGTTTTTTAGTGTTTCTTTGTTTTCTGTTGTAGCATTTTGTGCAAATGTTGGTTCAAAGAAAAAAAGAGATATTAGTAAAATGCTTAGGCTTATTTTTATACCTTGAGGTGATAGTAATCGTTTTGTTGTTCGTTTGATAAAGTTCATGGATTTCTTATGTGGTTAAATGGGTTAAGTAGTTTGTGTTTTAATATATTCTAGTCAAGATTTGTCTGATTTAACTTTAAGATCATAGTTTTCATTCTTTATTTTTACAGTTTTTATTACTGTTCATTCTGGTAGATCTTTTAACTCCTCTTTTTTTATTTTTTCTATTTCTTTCTTTAGTGCTTCTTCATCTTGATATTCATCATCTTTTATTTTTCTCTTTAAATTTTCTATTAACTTTTTTTGTTTTTCTTCTTTTTGTGTTGATATAAAATTTTCGTCTCAGAACAAACTTTTTTGTAAGTTACCACTCATATTTTGTGATAATTCTTCGAAGTGTGGATTGTCTGCAAAAAGTTTTCTTAACTCTTCTTGTTTGTCAGTAGCTTTTTTGTCTATAAATCAGCGATTTTCAAGTTCTGATATTATTCTAT
>CAZZEA010000126.1:0-411 GCA_964652925.1 uncultured Candidatus Peribacteria bacterium
GATTCAGACTTTTCCTCCATTTTCCGTTGCTATATAAATATCTCAAGGAAGTCCTGGTCCTGGAACAAGATCTGCTGCATCAATTTTAAGATCACCTGTCGATTTTATAGAAATTGCTATTAAATTTAAAAATTTACCTGTACCATTTACAGTAAATTTCTCAGATGGGCTTGTTGTTCCAATTCATACATTTGTTCCATTATCAAAAATTTGAGAATTGGTAATTGTAGCTCAACCATTTGCTGTAAATTTTGGAATATAGTTAGCTGTTGCATCTGCTCATGTTCCTACTTTTCTAGCTAATGCTGTATTTACTGCTCCTGGTGTTACAGCCATTGTTCCATTTGCGCTTATTACTCAGGTTAATTGTACTACTCATTTTGTTGACGTTGTTCCATTTGCAACACTTAT
>CAZZEA010000126.1:511-3181 GCA_964652925.1 uncultured Candidatus Peribacteria bacterium
TAATCCATTTGAAACTGCTATATTTGTTCCTATTTTTACTATTCCTGTAACTGTTATTGACGCTAATTGCAAAGCTGTTGTTGTTAAATATCATTGATCCTTAACAAAGGCTGTTGTCGCTATTTTAGTTGAATCATCTGATGTTGTAGGTGTTGGCGCTGTAGGTGTGCCTGTAAATCATGGACTTGCTAGATTAGCTTTCAATGCTAATGCTGAGTTTACAGCTCCTGGTGTTACAGCCATTGTTCCATTTGCACTTATTACTCAAGTTAATTGTACTACTCATTTTGTTGACGTTGTTCCATTTACAACACTTATTAATCCATTTGAAACTGCTATATTTGTTCCTATTTTTACTATTCCTGTAACTGTTGTTGACGCTAACAAAGGAGTATATGTAGTTGATAATTCTGATATAGTTTTACAGTTCGCCATATTCTGATCACAATATCTTGTGGATCATATTGCATTAGAAACTAATCAACTTCCTACTACATGAAATTTTTGGGTTGGACTATTTGTCCCGATTCCTACATGTCCAGAATTATAGTAAATCGCTCCAGCTGGAGATGTTGAGTCATTCCATTGACTAGCTTTGATTGTATAAGCATCATCGTCTGGTGTGATAGATTTATAATAGTATACATCTGCTATTACGGAACCATTTACGTGTAATTTTGCTTGTGGAGATCATGTTCAGATTCCTACATTTCCATTTGAAGTAAATCTAACTTTTAAATTAGCATCAGAAAATGTAGATCCATATGAAAAATCTAAATTAGCTGATTGATTTAATCACATAATCCAATTGTTAGTAGAAGTAGTTATATTATTAAAAGCCAACGCTGCTTCTCCAACAGGATTTCATATCGATTTTATAAGAATACCACTAGTCCAAGATCAATCTCATGCTCTATTATTTTGAACTATAAGTCTATTTGTAAAAGTTTTTTGTCCTGTGATTGTTTCTGGAGAAGTTTTATCTACGTAATCACCTAGATTAAGATTAAATATATCAGTACTTAAAGATCTTGTTTTCAAACTATTATTAGCAGCTTTTACTACCACTTCCAATGATGAGTTATCAGTTCCAATATCTGCATATATATATTTCCATCACGTTGTAGTACTTCCAAGTGCTTTATATGCATCAGGTGTTGAACTATGAGGTACCAATGCCCCACTTACTGTAATATTTTCTACTGTTCTATTTACTATAGTATCAGTAACTACTTTTCATTGAACAGTTAAATCACCATTTATTGTCAAATTACCTGCTTTTGTTTGCGCTGTTGAACTTGTATTAATAAAATTTCAACTATCTGCAAGAGATACTGCTCACACATCTGATGCTGTAAGTGTTATATCTGATGTTAATGCTTTAGTATTTATTGTTCTATCTGCCCTTACTGCATGATTTGTTGTTGTTGCTTGCGTACCTAATACAACTGCACTACTAAATGTTTTTGTACCAGCTATTGTTTGGTTTCCTCCTGTTCTTACTACTGATCCATTTACAGCCAAAGTTCTATCTGCTGTCAAATTTCATCCTCCTGCTAATCCATCTCATGCTGTTATTGTTCTACTAGTTTGCACATAATTTCAACTCTGACTCATCCATATTGGATCTACTTCACCACTAAATGCTACTCACGTCAAATCTCTTGTACTTACATTTCCATTTGTATCTATCATCAATGATTTAACTTGTGTAGAAGCAGTTAATCATTCTAATTTTACTGTTCCATTTACATGAAGTTTTGCTGATGGACTTGTTGTTCAGATTCCTACGTTACCTGTATTTACATTGTATATATTACTTGTAGGAGTGGTGGCTCTTTTGAATAATCATTCTCAGATATCTGCCATATCCTTACAAGACCCTCAATTTTCATCACAATATTCAAATGCTTGTACTCTGTTTCCAACTCCACCTACTTGGAGATTTCCACTAAAATATCAGCTACCTACAACTGTAAGCATATACCCTGCTCTTGGAGCGGTTGCACTTGTTTGTCACATTGCTACTCAACCATCTGCACGAATAAGAAATTGATTTGGTGCTGTTGATTGAAAAGGAGTATTTTGACTATCAGCCCAAATAAATGTACCATTATGATTAGTATTAACTATAGCATAACGTCCAGCTGCAAAACTATAGTCTGCATTTACTCTATTTGATATTCATCATGGAATTGATGCATTATTTGCATTAATCTTATTAAATTGCCCTCAAGCAATTACTGATTGATTTCCTGTAACATTATTATTATCTCCTCAAAAAACCGCTGAACGAGTTCCTGCTACTGTATTACTTGATGTATCTCAAACCAACATTGATCATTTTACTGTTAATGGTGTTGTTGAATTTGATCAATCTAAAGTAATAATAGCTGTACTATCTTTACCATCAGCAGTCAAATTGATCTTTTTGATAGTCATCACTGAATTATCAATATTGGATTCGATTTGAAGTTGGGCGTACAATGCTCCAGCCAATCCTGCTCCCAAGATTACTGCAATAGCAAATTTGAGAAATTTTGTTTTGTTCATAACTAGGTATAAGAACATAAAAGTATTAATAAAACAATTATAGTCTTATCTATCGTTTTAAACAAAAAAATCTATGTCATTTCTATATTTTAGGTTGACATTTTTGGGCAAATAAAT
>CAZZEA010000127.1:0-3099 GCA_964652925.1 uncultured Candidatus Peribacteria bacterium
CCCTTTTGGTATTTGATATAGAAGAAAAGGAAAAAGGATTGGAAAAGGAAAAAAAGCAATAGGATTGATATTAATAATTTAAATTCATATATCGAATGGTACTATTGTAAAATTTTAAGTTATTTACTTTCTCTATGTCTTCACTTCTTCTCCTCGGCTGAAATAGTCTCCGTAATCAATCACGAATTCAAAAGGTTGAATAACAACTTAAACCTATTTTTGATGAAACTTCTATTTATATTTATCAGTATCGAATTGCTGGGCAGGGGGATATGGATGTAGAAAAAGAAGTAGGTCTTGTTTCGAAAAAAATCAAAGATCAAAAAAATGTAGTTATCTTTGCCAAATCCTTGTGAACAGTGGTTTTTATGAAAGTTATGATCGATAAATAATTTGTTCCTAAGAGATGTGTCTTTGTATGACTACCTTTGTGATATATCAAAAATATGTGATTTCCATTGAAATCTTATTTATCCAAAATACCTTGTCCTGTATTGTTTATACAAAACAAGGAAGATCCCATTGGTAGTTATTTGGAAGTTGTTCATGAGGTTGGTCAGATTTCAGATGATTTTTCTTTTGTAGAGTTACCGGGAAATGATCATGATTATAGCGATGTGTTAACTCTTTGAAAAATAATGTCGGATTTTATTAAAAGTATATAAAGAAAAAAACCTGTCGATAAGGCAGGTTTTTGGTATCTTTATTTAATATAATATGTAGGAAATCCACTAGATAGAATTGAATGATTGAGAAATTTTAAGGCTACAGAAGTTGTTATACCGTTTTATGAAGAATATAAGTATCTGATTGATGAAATAATTGATGTAAATTTTAATCCTTGTGTTATTCATGGTGTACAAAGTTATTTGGAAGAATGATATTTTGTAGGAATTTCGTCTGGAGCGATATTGAGTGGTGCAAAAAAATACCTCCAAAATAAAACTGGTCTCAGGTGAGCAATTATAGCACCAGATGGATGAGATTTTTATCTAGATACACTGGTGAAATATGTTGATAAAAATGATTTTACATGATGCAAATAGAAAGATTACTTAATATAATACAAATACAGATTCTTTTTGTCTAATTTGTTTGCTATTGCTTTAACGTCTTCTAGTTTGAGGTTTTTATAGGTTTGGACGATTTGATCGAGGGTCTCGATTTTCCCGTAGAGGAGATATTGAGCTCCGAGGAAACTTGCCATCTGATCTGAGGATTCGATACCCATTTGGAGTTGCCCAATATTGAATCCGATAGTGTTGTCGAATTCTTCTTGCGAAATATCTCCTCCTGCTATTCTCTCAATTTCTTCGTAAATTCTTTTTATTCCAAAATCAAATCTTTCTTTGTCGATTCCAGCTCTCATCATAAAGGTTCCGTCATCTTTTCCGCTGAGGTGGGAAGCACTTATATAATAACAGAGTCCTTCTTTTTCTCTAATATTTTGGAAAAATCTAGATGACATATTTCCTCCAAGAATTGTGGTGAGAACACTTGCTGCGTATCTTGTTTCGTCGTTTCATTTAAATCAATCAGCGGATATTATAAGATGGTTTTGTTCGGTTTTCTTGTCGAAAAAACTTGATTTTTCTGCAGGTTTATGGTTTGAAAACGCTGATTTTTCGTATGTTTTTTCGTTTGGGAGATGTTGAAAAATTCAAGAAAGTTGTTTTTCTACTTCATTTTGATTTTGGATTTTTCCTGTTACGATAATAATCAGATTATCTTTGGTATATAATTGTTCTTTGTGTTGAAATAACATATCTTGGTCAAAAGACAGAATATTTTCTATTGTTCAGATTGTTGGTCGTCCATAGTTGTTGTCTCCAAAGTATCGTTCTTGTCGTTTTTGGCTTACCAATGCCATAGGATTGTCTTCGTACATTTTGAGTTCTTGGATAACAACTCATTTCTCTCTTTCTAATTCTTCTTTGGGAAATTTTGCATTCATCATCATATCCCCAAGCACATCAATAGCCTGATTTGTAAATTCTGGTGCGCATTTTACGTAATATCAAGCATATTCGTCTCAAGTATAAGCGTTAAATTCTCCTCCAAATTTATCAACAGCTTCTGCCACAGCTTTGGGGGTAGGATATTTTTCTCCCCCTTTGAAAAAAAGATGTTCTAAAAAGTGACTAATTCCATTGGTTGTTTTAGTTTCATATTGGCTACCAGCTTTGCACATAATTTCGATTGTTGTAGAATTGCTGTCTTGCATAGGAGCAAAAATACACTCTATACCTTGGATTTTTTTGATTTCATAATTCATTTTTGCAGATTCTCTTGACAAATTAAAAAAATGGGTTATAATACACACGCTTAAATGGGAATATTACTACACAGTCTTTTAGCCCTATAAGCTGTTTCTATGAAAAAAATCTTTGTTTCAAAAAAGCTTATTCCAAAAATCTTTTCTAGTATGATAGCTTTTTTATGAATTTTCTTTCTAGGTTCAAGTGTCTTTGCATCTTGAGATAGTTTTTCTCAAACAAATACGCAAGAAAAGAAAGATATTTCTGTTTTTATTACTAGACTTTCAGAAAGATTACAAGGAGTATTTAAAGAAATTGTATCTTTATCTTCAGATCAATCGTTTATTGTTGTATCATCTGGCTCGCAGGTAGAAGATCCAAAGACATTGATAGATGTAAGAGATCATCTGTATACTCCTGAAATTTTCGCATTGGCTGATTTGGGGGTTGTCGATGCAAGTCGTGAAAAATTTTATCCAGACAACTATCTTCGCAGGTATGAGTTTGTTATTATGATGGTAAAATATCGTCTTGCAAAATCAAAAACTCAATTATCCCCAATTGTTTTTCCTTTGCGTGGTCGATTCTTTGATGTTGCGCAAAATTCTTCGTATGCTCCGTATATTGCATATGCAGAGCAACAATGATGGATTGATTCTATGGTAGAACAAAAAGAAGGGAAAAAAATATTTTCTCCAAATACATTTCTTACCAAAGAAGAAGTTTGTAATTTATTGAAATTGGACCAAACTCATACCTTTTGTACGAGTGATATTATTAAGAGAGGAGAATTTGCGGCAATGTTGCTTCGTGGATTTCGTAATTATCAAGCGGAATTTTT
>CAZZEA010000128.1:0-3017 GCA_964652925.1 uncultured Candidatus Peribacteria bacterium
ATTCAAAAATATTCCAGCACTCAAGGCAGCGCTTGAAGTTATGAACAAGTATCAAGATACAGATAAGTCTACATGGACCAAAGCAGATCATGAAATTTTTGAAAAGGCACATGGAGCCGCTGAATATGATAAATGTGTAGCTATCTCTACAAAAGCATCTATTAGACAAATGATATTACCAGGATTTGTGGCTGTTTTAACTCCAGTTGCTGTTGGATTTTTGTGAGGTCCAAGTATGCTTGGAGGAGTGTTGGCATGAGTAACTGTTTCATGAGTCTTGATGGCAATTTTTCAATCTAATGCTTGATGAGCTTGGGATAACGCAAAAAAAATGATTGAAGAAGGAATCTTTATTAATGGAGAAACTCATGGAAAATGATCATGATCTCATAAAGCGTCGGTAGTTTGAGATACTGTTGGAGATCCATTTAAGGATACAGCAGGTCCTTCATTAAATATCCTTTTGAAATTAATGTCTGTTGTTGCTTTGGTTATTGCAAGTATTATTTAAATCTGATGTTTTTTTGTTCTAAGTGAAGAATTTCTGTTAATTCCTCTTTTTCCCTTTTGATAATTTTGTATGCTTTTACTTCTTCAATTCTTTTGAGGTGTGTTGTTTTGTGGCTGAGAAATAAATCTATATTAAATTCACTTTCTTCAATAATAGAAGCTATATGTAGTCATCCTATAAAATGTGGTAATATTACATACGTTGCACCTGCTTCATACATTTTTATCGCATCTTCTATTGTTGTGCCTGTTGTGATTACGATACAATCTTTATTAAAATGTTTTGCTTTTTTGAGAATTAACATATTTGCTTCTATCTCTCTTGTTGATGATATAACCATTTTGGTGTCTGGTTTAATAACCTCATCCAAAAGTTCAACATTTCCTGCGTCTCCATATATACAATCAATATCTCTTTCTTCCAAATATCTTGTTACTTCTGGATTATAATCAACAATCAGATATTTCTTTTTTAATTTTTCTAAGGTATTGATAGTTTCAAAACTTACTTTATCGTATCCAAATAAAACAACATCGTGATTTGTATTACTTTTATCTTCAAATTTTTTGATTCATTTTTTTTCAAATATTGATAGATATGGAGCAAGATATTTGTAAAGTTGGTCAGAATATAAAATAAAATATGTAGATCAAGCAATAGTAATAAGTCAAACTATACTAATCAATGATAGAATATTTCCACTTAAATAGCCAACATTAGCCCCTAAAATAATCAGAATAAATGAAAATTCACTAATTTGAGCAACTGTTAAACCTGCTTTAAAATAATTCTTTTTTGTATATCCTAGTTTCCCGATCAAAAACATAACAATGAGAGGATTTCAGATTAAAATAAATACAGAAAGAATTATAATAGGGAGAATATAACTACCCACGCTATCCATTGTCATATGAGTTCCAAATAGCACAAAAAATATTACGATAAAAAAGTCGCGTAAGGATTTCATTTTGGAACTGATTTCAAATCTGAATGGCGACATTGATAATGTAATTCATGCAATCAAAGCTCATATTTCTATAGAAAATCCAGCCAAATGAAATACACTAGCCAATACTAAACATCGTCCCAAAGCAAATAATTCCAAAAATTCTTGTGATTTTGCAATTTTTTTCATTATTTTTGGGAGAATATACACTCAAATTAATATTACCGCACCTACAAGTCCTACTCATTTTGTAAGTATTTGAATGATTATTGTTCCTGCACTTCACTCAGCGGTAGAAAAGGAAACAAACATCAATATCAACATCGCTATTACATCTTGTATGATCAAAAATCCTATAGATATTTTTCCGTAAAGTGTATCCATATCTCATTTGTCTGATAATAGTTTCATAATTACAATTGTGCTACTGAAAGCTATTGCAACAGAAATAAACGCTGATGTCATCAAATCAAATCCCAATAATCGACAAATTCAAAGTCCTATTGCTGAGGTAAATACTACTTGTCAAATTCCGGTAACAGTTGCTACTTTACCAACTTCTTTAATAATTTTTGGATTTAATCACAAACCTACCATAAATAGCAAAATTACAACTCCTATATTTGATAGTGTTGCCATTTCAGAAGATGTATTTACGATTCACGTAAGACTTACTATTAGTCATGTAATAATATATCCAATAATAAGTGGCTGTTTCAAAAGATTCATAATGTAGGAAATCCCTACAGCTAGTATAGTTACTAAGCTAATGTCGATGAAAATGTTTTCTCCCATTTTTGATTTTTGTTTATGTTAAATAAAAGTGTTTTTGTAATTTAATCAATCAGCATACTCGATTTTGCCTTTTTTTGGACTGTTTTGTTCTTTTTCTTTCATTTTTTGTTGATAATCTCTAATTTTTTGTGCTTTAGTTTCTTTGTTTTTTTTGGATATTATTCAGGGTCATCCTATACATCATCCTGGACAAGAAAGCAAATCTAGAAATTTGATATTTGGATCTGATTCCATTCTTTTGATTGCTTCATTGGTTTGTGAAATTCCATCGGTGATTATAATTTGATCGTCTGTTAGTATGTCTTTACAATTCATTGTTTGAGCAATAGCTCAATCTAGAGGGTATATTTTGGTTGAATTATTGTAGAAATTATTAAATTCTGAATCTTCTTTTTTTGTATTTATTGTTATTCATTTTGTTTTTGCATATTCGATTAACTCTGCCAATTCTTTGAAGGTAATAGCTTCATCAACTTCTCAAGTTGCTTTTGCTTCGATTTTTTTTGCTAAACATGGTCATACAAAGAGTGTTTTTGTATTTTCTCAATATTGTTTTTTGATAAACCTACTCATAATTATCATTGGTGATGCTATTGGCATTAATTTATCTTTGTGCTGAGGAAATTTATTTTTGATATATTGTTTCATAAATGAAATAATGGTATCGGGCGAAGATGTGCCGCGCTTCCTCGCCCGCCAGGAGATTGCTAAGTTTCTATTATCAATAGAAAGATGTTTCTATTATCAATAGAAAGATTTATATAT
>CAZZEA010000129.1:0-3006 GCA_964652925.1 uncultured Candidatus Peribacteria bacterium
AGTTAAAAATCTGATGTATTTCTCTATTTAATTTTTGTATTTCTTTGTCGTTGAGTTTGTAATGTATATTTTTACCTTCTCTTCTAGATTCTATTAGTCCTATATTTTTGAGAGAGCTTAGATGGTGAGAAACTAGATTTTGTTTGAGTCCTGTTGCTTCGATAATTTTACAGACACAAAGTTCTCACTTTTTGAGTAGACAAATAATTTGTAGTCTGTTTGGCTGTGCAAGTATATTTAAAGAATCTGATAATTTTTGTAAATTAATTTTTTGATGACATTGCATTGTTTTTGATGACGAAATAAATTATCATATCAACGGATATTGATATGTTTTGTAAATACAAGAGTTTTTTGTGGTTGAATTTTTTGAATGGAATCTTAGATATTGGAACGATAGATTTTATATTTTTACCGTAAATATGAAAAGAGTAATCTTGTTTTTGAAATGAGTTTTGATGGGGACTTGTGATGTGATTCCTGGAGTAAGTGGGGGAACAATAGCTTTTGTGACTGGAATTTATGATGATTTAATAGATGCGTTGTATGCGTTTAATTTAGCTACGTTGAAACTTGTTTTGAAGGGGAAAATTGCCAGTGCTTGGAAAGCTATCAATGGAAATTTTTTGGTGACTCTTTTTGGATGAATTTTTGTGGCAATTTTTAGTTTTGCAAAATTAATCAGTTGGCTTTTGGAGACGTATCCTGTTTTTGTATGGGCGTTTTTCTTTTGATTAATTTTGGCTTCTGTGCTGATTTTGAGAAAATCTTTGAAAAAAATTAGGCTTATCTATTTATTGTTTTTGTTGATTTGAATTGCGATGGGGTATTATCTGACATCATTGCCAGCGTTTAATCTGGGATCAGGGAATTTGACGATGTTTGGTTCTGGGGCTATTGCTATTATCGCAATGATTTTGCCGGGGATTAGTGGTTCGTATATATTGGTTATTTTGGGACAGTATCAACAAGTCTTGGGGAATGTTGTAGATTTTGTTGGTGGAAATTGGGCAGCGTTGATTCCATTGATGATTTTTATGTTGGGAGCTATTGTTGGCCTTCTTGGATTTGCAAAAGTTTTGCATTGGATCAAAGCAAGATGGCATGATCAAATGGTTGTTGTGTTGGTTTGATTTATTCTTGGTTCTTTAAATAAAGTGTGGCCTTGGAAAGAAGCTGTAGAAACGTATATAGATAGACATTGAGAAATACAACCGTTGGTAGAAAAGAGTATCGTTCCTAGTTGGTCAAATGAAATTTTAGTCTGAATTTTATTTTGTTTGCTTGGGTTTGGAATTGTAATTTTGGTTGATACATTGGCAGAAAGGTTTGGAAAAAAATAGTTTTTTTGTCGTTTTTGTTTGTAAAACATTTTGGAATATGTATATTTTCCTGTTTTACTTTTTTTGATTTTTCTGATGTTTGTAGAAAATATATATCTTCGTATTTTGTTTTTTATTGTTTTTTTTGGGGTTTCGTTTGGAGGATTATTTCTTTCTTTTTGGAGAGGAAATGTGGCTTTTGGATTTAACTTTCCTGTAAAATATATTGCTCTCATTACGCTTTTGTTTTTTGGATTGGTTTTTTTGTGATTTTTTTGGGGTGCTTCGGGATGAATTGCAATGTGAATATATACTTCGTTGATAATTTGATTGATGTATGCTTTATGGGTTATTTTGCCTTTGTTTTTGCTGAGAGATATTGTGTCTATCTGGTATAAAATCCCTGGTTTGGTAATGATGCTTGTTGTGGGATTATATTTGCTAGTCGGTCTGTATATGTGAATGACAACAAAAACAACAAATTTAGTCTTGGAAAATACAGGATTATCTCGTGATTATACATTTGTTTTTATTAGTGATTTTCATGTGCAAGCATTACGTCATACGTCGTATGTACAAAAAATTGTAGATAAAATACAAGCTTTGGAGCCAGATTTCGTATTGCTTGGTGGGGATTTGCTTGATAGAGTAAAGCCAGAATATATCCCAGCGTTTTTGCCATTTAATCAGATTGATGTTCCTGTTTATGCTGTGTTTGGTAATCATGAAAAAATAGGAAAAGAAGTTCTCGATATAAATCTTTTTGACAAAACTAAGATAAAATTTTTGAGAAATGAAAAGGCGTTTTTTGGAGATATTCAGCTGGTGGGGATTGATGACAAGAGTTTTTGGAGTGGAAAAAAACTTACTGATGTATTGGATGAAAGTGATATAAAACAAGATGCTTTGTATACAATATTGGTTAGCCATCAGCCATATAAGCTTTCTTTAATGGAAAATTATCCAATTGATTTACAATTGGCTGGTCATACACATAGAGGTCAGTTTGTTCCTTTGTCTTGGATTATTGGATTGTTCAATGATTATGCATATGGAAGATATGATGAAAATGGAAAAACTGCGTTTGTTTCTCAATGAGTTGGTACTTGGTGATCTCCTATTAGAATAGGTACGCAGAGTGAGTTGGTTTTGGTGGAGTTGAAAAAGTAAACTTATATTGACATTTTATTTAAAATCTTTATATTAATAATTGCTGATAATAAAAACTAAAAATATATCATTATGAAAACAATACATGTAGCAGTTAATTGTTCTGGAGAAAAAACTCAAATTTGGGTTGCTCCAAGAATGTGTGAGCTATCAAACGTTTTTGGTCGTGAATTTGTGGCTTATCATGAAGTTGCACCAAGTGCTTTGGAAAAATTTCTAAAAGCAAACCAGGATATGGCAGAATATTTTTATAAGGGCTTTGCCTACTGGGTTGTTTGTGGTGTTTATGGCATTAAGGAGATTCAAAATCAACATGGGTTGCTTAAAAGGCGACTCAAAGAATTTAATAAAAAGTTATTTCGTGTAGTCAGATCTTTAGCAGATAAGATTGCCCGAGAAATAAGAAAAAAATTTTAATAAACCAACACCTTCACGTTTTTTGCGTGGAGGTGTTTTATGTGTTAGATTTTAAAGCGTTGTTTACACATTAGATATATTTTTTACTCATTTCCAT
>CAZZEA010000130.1:0-2989 GCA_964652925.1 uncultured Candidatus Peribacteria bacterium
CAGCTGGATTGCTTCGTTATACTCGCAATGACTTAGTTTTATCTAATTTCAATATTGTATCCTGTAAGTTGTCCAGCTAATTTCACATTTGAAGCTCATTTTCCTATTGCCAATGGCTTTTGAGATTCATCCATTGTTACGATAGCTTTTTTATCTTTGATTTCTATAGTATTTACATTAGCGGGTTTGAGACAATTTTTAATCATTTGTTTAGTATCTCATACTTCTTCTACAAAATCAATTTTTTCTCCATCAAGAAGTGATAATACGGTATTAATTCTATCTCATTTGCTTCCTACCATTACTCATACAGGATCAATTTTTTCATCACCTGATGATACGATGATTTTGGTTTTCAATCCAGGAATTCTCGCCATTTTTTCTATTTTTATTACTCATTCTTCTAACTCTGGTACGATTTTTTTAAGGATTGCTTCGATATATTCTGCACTTGTTTGGGTAATTTCCAAGATAATTCCTCATTGACCTTTTGAAATTTGTTTCAAAAGCACAAAAATTTCTTCACCTGGTTCATAAGATCTATTTGGTACTTGTCCATCAGCTCCCAAAACCACAGCAGTTCCTTCAATATCCAAGATTACGCTATCTGCATGCACTCTGATAACCCTTGCTTTGAGGAGTTCTCCTTGTTTGTTTTGGAATTTTTCGTAGAATATTTCTCTTTCTATATTTTTGAGATTTTGCTTAATTGTTTGTGCAGCAGCTTGTGAAGCGATTCTAGAAAGTTCAAGTCTTTCAGGTGTCACATTAATCAAAATTTGTTCCCCAGCTTCTACATCTTTTCTTATTTTTTTTGCTTCTTTGGTAATAATTTGCAATTCTGGATCTTCAATTTCGCTTTCTTTTGCTACTACATTAAGTTCTTTATATATTGTTACCGTTCCATCGTTTTCAATATTTACAATAATTTGTGATTTTTTAAATTCTGGATAATCTTTTTTGAAACCTGATTTAATTCAAAGTTTTACAATTTCCAATACGCTGTATGGATCAAATTTATAATCATCCACAAGTTGCATAATAGCTGCTTGAATACTTTTACCATCTAATCTCATGGTTTTTTGTTTAGGTATAAAAAAATAAGGATAAGCTTACCCTTATATAGCGATGATAGATATTTCAAATAATTTTTCAATAGATTTTAGACAGATTAGCTATTGTTAATAAATTTAACTTTAAATTGAAAAACCATATTAAATCCCTAAGACCTAAGAAGTAAAATTTAAAACTTAGCATTTAACATTTAATATTATAAAAAGTATGACTACTCGAAAAGAAATTTCAGACAAAATCTATCCAAATGTAACTGAAACAATCCAAGATCTCGAAAAAAAATATCCCCTAAGACCAAATCCTATTTGTTCACGTTTTGCACCAAGTCCTACAGGATTTATGCATATATGAAATTTTTATTCAGCTTTTGTATCTCAAAGATTTGCTAAACAACACGGAGGAAAGTTTTTACTAAGAATAGAAGATACTGATCAAAAGAGGGAAACTCCAGGCGCTATAGATCTAATAATTAGTAATCTTAAATTTTTCGGTATTGATATTGACGAAGGTCCAGTATGAGAAAATGGTGCAGATATTTGAAACTATGGTCCTTATAAGCAATCACAAAGAAAATATATTTATCAAGTTTTTGCAAAAACACTTATCGAAAAATGATTGGCATATCCATGTTGGATGTCGGAAAAAGAGTTAGAAGACATTAGAACACAACAAACAACGCTCAAAGTTACTCCTGGAATTTATGGAAATTATTCTCTATGGAGAAACAAAACCCCAGAAGAAATTATGCAAAAATTGGAAGAAGATCAGAATTTTGTTATCAGATTTCGTTCTCACGGAGATTTGAGTCAAAGATGCCTTTTTGATGACGTGATCAAAGGGAAAATAAATATGATAGATAATTATAATGATATTGTTCTTATAAAATCAGATGGTTTGCCAACATATCATTTGGGACACATTGCAGATGATTCCTTGATGAGAACATCACATGTTATTAGGGGTGAGGAATGGTTGACTTCAGTTCCTCTGCATATACAATTATTTAAAGCATTTAATCTTCCCCATCCGCAATATTGTCATGTAGCTCCTTTACTTAAGATAGATGAAGAATGAAATAAGAGAAAATTATCAAAAAGAAAAGATCCTGAAGCTGATGTTACTTATTTTTTTCAAAGTTGATATTCTCCAGAGGGGATAATAGATTATTTGTTAACTATCATAGATCCAGCGTATGAAGAACGACAAAAATCTAATACAGACAAAAACTATCTCGATTTTGAAGTTAAAATAGATCACATGAATACTTCGTGAGCACTATTTGATTTTGTGAAACTCCAAAGTATGAATAATGCATATCTTTCCAAAATTTCAACAGAGGAGTTGTATAGTCAAAGTCTTATTTGGGCAAAAAAATATAGACCATATTTGGCTGATTTGATGCAAGAAAATCCTGATTATACAAAAGCCGCGCTCAATATCGAAAGACATACCGAAAAAGATCCCAAAAGATTTACTACCTTTCAAGATGTAGAAAGTCAGATTCTTTTCTTTTATGATAAAGAATGGGAAAAACTCCTTGTAAATAAGCCAGCATTACCAGAAATGTGTACGGCTGACCGTATGAATACCTTTATCGAAGAATACAAACAACAAATAAATCTGGATATGTCATTAGAGGATTGGTTTACTCAACTTAAGGAAATTGGAAAACATCACGGATTTGCTTGAAATAATGCTGAGTTCAAAGAAGGAGGCTTTATAGGGAAGGTCGGGGACCTTGCTATGTTTATGAGAATCCAACTTTGCGCTACCGCAAAGACCCCCGACCTCTACTCAGTTATGCAGGTATTAGGTAAAGAGAGAGTTATTGAGAGGTTAAGGAGGATATAATCGTTAACTTAGAATAAATATAAATAAAACATCAACGTTCGCATTTTATATTTTTTAACGGCGA
>CAZZEA010000131.1:0-2988 GCA_964652925.1 uncultured Candidatus Peribacteria bacterium
AGTTACAACGAAAACCAAGCAAAATTATTGTGAATAAACCAAAACGCAGCTCAAGAACAAATGCGCGCTAGAGCTCTTTCTGGTTTCGAAAAACGACTTCAAAATGTTTTTGACTGAACAATCAATCCTGCTCAAAATCCTTATAAACCAGAATATAAAGAATATTTTAACTATTTATTAAATTTGGATGCTAGTCTAAAAAATGATTTTCCAATATTATCGAGAGACTTGGCAGCTAAACGAATAAATCAACCTCAATGATCAATAAACTCGAACATAACTTGATCCAATAATACTGTTTCTGGAAGCGTTAATAGCAACCCTGAAGCTCAACAAGTAAAATCTGAATATAAAGATCGAAATGAAGCTTTGGCTAATTGAGGAGCTTATTGACTATTAGATCATGCAACAAAAGGATTCCAAGATCAATCTCCAAGAGCTCAACAATTTTATAGAAACTTTGGTAATGTAGCACTTGTTGCTTGATGAATTTTTGTATGAGTAAAAGTTCTTAAATCTCTTTGGAGAATTGTAACAGGAAAAGCTGATTGAACCAAAAATGAACGAGCTTGGGTGCTTTGAACTGCATGAGTACTTTTGGCGACAGCTGGTAGACCACAAGATCTTCTTAAAGGTGGATATCCATCAGAAATGTTATCTAGATTTTTCAATCGAGTAGGTCTTGGCAAAAAGAACAACTCACTTGAAACTACTCCACAAGCTGTAGTAGCTGCTATGGCACTATTTAACGGAAAAAATTATGGACAAATCAAAGATATGCTAACTCAAGAAAACTGAAAAATAAAAATAGATGCAAATAAATATGATCAAATGGTTTGAGAATTAAATACTATTATTGCTTCCAACGCAACTCCAGCAGAAAAAGAAAGAGCAAAATTACAATTACAATTCTTACAAACTGTTAGTAAAGAAGACAAAAATGGTTTTGTAGACCACGCATTAACAAGTGTTGGACTTACTTGGGAAGAACTTAGCAAATCAGAAAATAAAGACAAATCTTTTGATAAAGATATTAGTAAAGTCATGGAACGTATTGTTCTTATTAATCAAAAAATGTGAACCTTAAATTCTACCTCTACAAATCCTGAAGTTGATGCAAATATTAAAGGTTATATAAGCAAATGAACACCTACTTTGGATGAACTAGAAGCTATGGGAGCATTTGAAAAAGTCGTAGATATCCCAACTGAAGAACAAACAAGACTCAAAACAATGATTGATGGACTTGGTATTACTGATGCCAGTAAAAAAGAACAAATCTTAAAATGAGTATATCAATTCTATACTGATCGACCTGCAGATGAAGCTACAAAAAAACAATTAGAAATGGAAAATGATTGAGGACGTATTAGTTTGAAAACATACGGACAAAACACTAGGATAGATCTTGGTAGCAAAACTATGCTTTGATTAGATTCTTCGTTTTTCTCCTCTACAAAAGAACTTTTGAAAGGTGCTAATTTGACAAATAGGATAAAGGAAATTACGAAAATACAAAAAGATATTCCAGAAAATCCATTTAGAACAACTTCATGATGAATTAAATTTAATAATTCAGAATGGCTTGAAGTTCGAAAATTAAATGATAAAGTTATATCTAGTGAAGGACTACAAAAAGTTTCTCCAACCCTATCAAATAAAAAAGATCAATATGTTGCCTATCTCAATGATCGATGGAAAAACAAAGAAAAATCAGATTATATTCCAAATGCAGCTGTCGTAGTAGCCGCTGCTGCAGCAACAACATCAGTTGAAAACATCGGTTCCTGAGTAACAGAAACTCCTGAACAAGAAGCAAAAGAAAAACAAGACCTAAAAAAAACAAAAGTAGATAAAGAAATTTGAAATATAAGTCAAGATCCTTTTTCAGATCTTCTTGACGAAGATAATTTAAATTTAAATGAACAGCTTCAAAGTTCTTGGTGAATTTTTTTTGAAGATGACAGAAAAGCTTTAAATAACTCTTTAAAACTTAGTGAGGCTTTTTCAGATACTAAAATTATTGAAAGAAATGAAGATTGATCAACATATAATTACGTTGTATCGTTTAAAAAATGATCAAACCCTTATTACTCAAAAATTGAAAACAATAAAATCATTGAAACATGATTTATAAAAAAATCAAACTGAAAAACTGAGCTAAATAAACAATGAGGCTCTCTAGACTTAGCAAATGAAGCTTTGATGATGGGTAATTTCATCAACTATCTCAAAGAATGATTTATGTCAAAAGCATCTCCTAATGACAAAGAACCATTTAATCGAGGTGATCGAAGATTTTGAAGATGACCAGCTGGATTATGGGAAATCAATTATCCAGATTTAGAATTTGATGAAAGATGAACCGTTACAGGCGATTATGAAGTTATAAATTGAAAAGATCGACCAAAACTATTTCCAACATTAAAAGATAAAAAAAACCGTGAAACATTTAAAAATTATATAAATTCTATTGATATATGGAGATGGTAATACTTTAACAAAAAAATCAATTGAATATAATTTCCAAACTACTAGTATAATGCTAGTAGTTTTTTTCTTTAAACAACCATGCAAATAAACAAAAACTTGAATATATATTGAACGAACGTATTGATTATAGGAAATCGATCCTACAAAAATTTGGGAGACGAGTTAATTTTGGCGTGAACGATCAAATTACTTCAACAACAAGGCAAAAAAATATGGATACAAGCATATGATCAGAGGTGGCTGAGGGGATTTCTGGAGGGATTCGTGGATACCTCGGATATCACCTTTCTTACAGAAATCCCCAAAGGGATCAGATCAATTTTCTGGTATATTTTTCGTGGGAAACGACAAGAGTTCTGGGAATACAGGAAAATTGATAGCGTAATTGTTGGTGGCGGAGAAATTCTCACTGAGGAAAACCCAAATTCTTATCGATATCGACTTGTTTCTCTATTACCAATCTTGACGAAGAATCTTATCTCAAAAGTCAAAATT
>CAZZEA010000132.1:0-1730 GCA_964652925.1 uncultured Candidatus Peribacteria bacterium
GATAGCCTTGATAAATGGGCAATTTGTTTGAATTTTTTCTCAAAGAAATATGGCTTGTTGTTCTATATTTTTTTCAAAACTTTTTAGGTGCTCGTCTGTTTCATGTATTTGTTTTGTAAGAGATGTTGTT
This sequence comes from uncultured Candidatus Peribacteria bacterium, assembly GCA_964652925.1. GTDB lineage: Bacteria > Patescibacteriota > Gracilibacteria > Absconditabacterales > Absconditicoccaceae > UBA5124. Next base: position 131 of record CAZZEA010000132.1, read on the forward strand.
TGCTCTATTAATGATTGTTCTTGTTGTTCTTGTTTATCTTGAATTGATTTTTGTTCTAATTTTTTGTTTTGTATCATAAGTTGATTATTTTTGATTTTTTCATTGATGGATTTTCATTTTTCTATTAGTTGTTTGATAATAGAATATACTGATTCTATTGATGCTATTTCTTCTTTTGTATAGACGTCTTCTAATTCTTCGTTTGATTTACATATTTCCAAAAAGTTGTTTATGCTTTCATAGTTTTGTTCTTTATTTTTTTGATCAAGTATTGTTTGGATTTGCTCAAGTTGTTTTTTGATTTCTTCAAAATTATTATTGTCAATTCTTTTGATATTTTCTCATAGTTCTTGATTGGTTTTCTGTAAATTAATTAGGTTTTGTCTTTTGGAGTCCATTTTGTTTTTGGTGCTTTTTAATCATTCTTGGATGTTCTCTAGCTGGTTTTTGATTTTTTTGTATTTGTCTTTTTCTCATTGAATTATTGTGTCTATTTCTTTGTTTGTGTCTGGTAAAAAATTGGATATATTTAAATCTTGTATGGTTATTTTTTCTTGAATAAGGCTTATCTCTTTTATGGTCTTATCTTTTTTTTCAAGCAAAGATTGTATTTTAATTATTTCATTGCTTTTTAATTTATTATGGTTTTCTATAAGATTTTTGATTAATTGTTTTGTCTTTTCATCGTATTTACTTGTATCTGAGTAGTTTTTGAGTTTGTATGTTATTTCTTTTTTCTTTTCTGCTATAATTTCTTTTGCTTCGTCAATTCATAGTAATCAAAATACGTTTTTGAGAACAGTTAATCTTTCGCTAGGTAATAATTCAAAAATATTGTCAGAATCTTGCATTAAAAAAACTGTATTTACAAATACTTCTTTTGGCGGTAAAAAAGAAAGAAATGTTTGTTGGAGATCTGTTTCGTTTTTGAATTCTATTTTTTCTCTATTTGTTCAAGATTTTTTGATAATATCTTCGATATCTTGATTATTTTGGATAATTTCTTCTTCTCAAAAATTTAAATTATCTATTTTGTATAACAAAGAAGAACAAGATTCTTTGACTTTTGCTTTGGTTATTTGTCTTATTATCAGTCGTGTTTCGTTTTCGAAGGTAAATAATGTTTTAATAAAACCCTCCGATGAATTGTTGTTTAGTATATTTCTTGTATTGTATTTGTATAGTCAATACATTGGTCCATCAAAGAAAAGAAAACTTTTTCCAGTTCAAATAGATGCTTTGATAAGGTATTTTCCTTGCTGGAAAAAGAGGGTAATAGGATTACCTTTGAATGGTCATATGTTTTTATAGGAAATAGCTATGATATCTAACATATATTAGTTTAAGGTTGTAAATTTATTTCTCAATTTTTTTAAAGTTATTTTATTGGTTTTGATTATATAAATATATTTCTAGTTTTCAATCTCAGTGTGAAATGTAGTATGTTGACTTGAAAAAGTAGGTTGAAAGTGTATCAAAGAATCAGACTTTATTTTTTTATGATAATTGATGGCAAAGAAATTTTATATTACAACAGCAATTGCATATCCCAATGGTAGGCCTCATATCTGACATGCTTTGGAAATTATACAAGCAGATG
>CAZZEA010000132.1:1740-2981 GCA_964652925.1 uncultured Candidatus Peribacteria bacterium
ATTAAATAGAATGGTTGGTAAGGAAGTTGTTTTTCAGACATGAACTGATGAACATTGAATTAAAAATCGAAGAACTGCAGAAAAAGAAGGTAAAGATATTATTGATTTTTTAAATTCAAATGTTGATGTTTTTTTGAAATTATATGAAGATCTAAAAGTTTCTTATACTGATTTCATTAGAACTTCAGATAAAATTGTTCATTATCCTGGTGCTCAAAAACTTTGGAATGAATTAGTTGCTGCTTGAGATATTTATAAAAAGAGCTATGAATGATTATATTGTGCTGGATGTGAAACTTTTAAAACCGAAAAAGAATTGATAGAAGGTAAATGTCCTGATCATCCAAATGGTATTATAGAGAAAATTCAAGAAGAAAATTATTTTTTTAAATTGTCAAAATATAGAGATAAAATAATAGATCTTATAAAAAATGATGTTTATCAAATTTTTCCTGATACTAGAAAAAATGAGATTCTCTCTTTTTTGGAAAATGCAAATGATATTAGTTTTTCTCGTCCAAAAGAAAGTCTTTCTTGGGGAATTCCTGTTCCAGGTCATGAAAATCATGTGATGTATGTTTGGTGTGATGCTTTATCTAATTATATTACAGGTCAAGGTTATGAATCAAACCCAGAAAATTTCTCTAACGTTTGGCCAGCTGATATTCATTTAATTTGAAAGGATATTCTTAGATTTCATGCTGCTTTTTGGCCAGCAATGCTTTTGTCTGCTAATATTGATTTGCCTAAAAAATTGATTGTTCATGGGCACTTAACTTTGAATTGATCTAAAATGGGTAAATCAACTGGTAATGTTATAGATCCTTTTGATATTTTAAAAGATTTCGATAGAGATGCTTTTTCTTTTAATTTACTGTATGATATAAGTCTTGTTACAGATTGAGATTTTTCTCTTGAAAGACTTGGTAATATTTATGAAAGTATGTTGATTTGATGATGGGGAAATTTGGTAAATAGAGTAGTGAGTTTGTGTAGTAAGTATGGAATTACGGAAGGAAAATGTATAGATAAAAATTTCTTTTCGTGATTTGATGTTGCTAAAATAGAAGAAAAATATTTGAATTCTGGAAATCTTCAATGATACCTTCAAGATTGGTATAAACTTGTACAATCAGCGAACGAATTTATAACAAAAGCTGAGCCATGGAAAAAATATAAAGATGAAAGTACAAAAGAAGAAGCAATTTCAGATTTACAATTTTTATTATATGTAGTAAAGA
>CAZZEA010000133.1:0-2977 GCA_964652925.1 uncultured Candidatus Peribacteria bacterium
GATTTCCAAAATTTCTCATTGTTTAGAGAATTTTTGGTTGAGATCAGCTTTTTCTATTTGCTGTTCAATTTTTGCAAGTATGTCCTGAATGTTTACTTTGCTCATAATAGAAGATTAATAAATAAATGTTATAAAAGCTTTTGAAGATCTTGATCTATATTTCTTTTGTAATACCATCATTCACCAGATATATAAGCACCAAGTTCAAATCAATCTTGTTGGTTTACCCCACATTTTGGAAATTTTGATTGTAATCTATTTACTACATCATCTTTCTTTGGATGTTTTATAATATTTACGGTAAATGTTGGTGTATAATCTGATGATTGCTTTTTTATTTCTGTTGAAATGTTTTTTATAGAAGAAATATCTAGTTTATTATAGTGTTCTAATAATTTTATAATTGTATATAATTTATTATCTTGTGTATTTATAATCTCCAATATATTTGTATTCAATATCTTTTTCTTATATTTTTTAAAAAGTTTTATAAGAACATCAAAATAAGCAACCAAATCATTCGATGTAATATCTGATTCTATAAATATTTTTGCTATTGATTGATTACCTATACGCATTTTTTAAATATTTGAACTAAATAGCTTCTTTTACGATTTCTTCCAAATATGTTTTTTGTAAATCCATATCTTTTTGGAGAAGTTTTTTAACTACTACTTTTGAAGTTTTTTTAACAGATTCGATAAAATTCTTTTCTAATTCCGCAGAAAGTGTTTTTGCTGAATTGTTTGCATCAACAATGATTTTATCGGCCTTTTTGTTTGCTTCTTGGATAATTTCCACTTGTTTTTTCAAAGCAAGAGATTCTCATTCTGAAATAATAGTTTCTTTTTTTACCAATCAGTCTGAAATAATGATTTCAGCTTTTTTTTCAGCTTCTTCAATTTTTTCTTTGTATAATTCGTCAGCTTTTTTAATTTTTTCTATAAGTTTTCTTCTTTCTTCAATTTGATGAGAAATAGGTTTTGCAACAAACCTAGAAAATAAAAAGAACATTATCCCAAAATTTATTATTTGAGCTACCAACGAAGAAATGCTTATTTCCATAGTATAATTTTACTAATTAAATTGCTAATAGTTAAGGGCTAAGAGCTAATGATTATCCAAGTAATGATAAAGCAACAACTAATCCATATATGGCACTAGATTCAACTAATGCAAGGAAAAGAATCATATATGTCATAATTTTTCCTTTCATTTCTGGATTTCTAAGAATTGCCTCCATTGCACCAGCAACAAGAAGTCATTCTCCAACTCCTGATCAGAAACCAGCAGCACCAACTGCTAATCCAGCAGCAATAATTCCACCAGAACTAACAGTAGCAGGATCCAGTCCCATTATTTGTAAAGCGATAATAAGTCAGTAGATCGCAGCTGATTCTGTCAAAGCAATACCAAGAATAGTAAGTACAAGAAATGATCAACTAAGTTCTGGATTCATACCCATAATTTTAAGTGATTTTTTTGCAATAATACCTTCTCAGATACCAACCCCAAGTCCAGCCAAACCAATAGCTAAACCAGCTCATAAATATAAAGATGTGTCCATCATAATACAATATAATAAAATAAAAATTATTCAGATTCTTGTGCTATTTTAATAAATATAGCAACTAATAATGGGAATACAAAAGCTTGAATCAACGCAACCAAAAGTCCTTGTGCATACAATATTAATGGTCCCAAAACAGGGAAATCCGCAGCAAAAAGATTTTGAAAAATTGAATTAACCCCTGTAACTAACAATCAAAGCAAGATACCTCAAGCAAGCATGTTTCCATATAACCTTGCTGTAAGAGAGATTACTTTTGCAGCAATTCCAATAATATCAAGCAATCCAACAAACAAAGAGATAGCTATATCAAACGCTTTAACAACTATTTTGATTGGATAGTAAATAAATGCTTTCATATTTCATCTTTCTATATCCAAAATTCATTTTCCCGTGATAGGAATATATTCCAAAATAAATTTTATAAATCCAGCACGACGAAATTGTACAAATAACATAATAATTATACTTACCAATGCCAATGCAAGATTGAAATTGAAATTCGTTGTAGGAATAACAATAAATTGAGGAAGTGCTTCTATATCAGTACACATAACTCTAATCAAATCCAGAATATAACTCAATAAATTTGAAAATAAGACAACAAAAAACAAACTCACTACATATATTTTATATACTTCTTTTTGAGTTTTTCCAAGAATTTCTTCGAAAAATTCGTACATATATTCAAAAATCAAAGAAAATCAGATTCCAAATTTTGATTTACGAAAATATCTAATAGCCAATAAAACAAGAATAATTACCGCTATTTGCAATAAAACTCAACGCATCAATGGGGTCATAGTCGAAATTTCTGTCCACCAAGAAATAGCAACAAAAGAAAATGTTTTATCTAGGTATGTTCATATAATTTTAAAGAATCATAAGATTGGTTCAGTAGGCATCAATATCTGATTCAAAATAAAAAATCCTTTTTCAAATTTCACACTAAATAAAGGATTTATAAGTGGTTTTGCGAAAAATTGTTAAAGATTTGACAATAAAAATCAAGTCATTTTTGGAAAATAATTTGAAAAACACTACCTTATACGTAAGCTTAGAAAAAGTTTTATTTCCACAAAAAAAATGAAAACACTCTTTCGATTTAGACAAGATTTGAGAATTCAAGATAATCATGGATTTACAGCTGCGCTCAAAAATAGCAGTCAAATTTTGCCTATTTTTATTGTAGATACCAAACTTTTACAACAATTTTGATGACTACAAGATCCAAGGCTTGGGTTTATCAAAGATGCGCTTATCCATTTACAAAAACAATTACAAAAAATAAATTTGAATTTATTGGTTTTGGTTGGGGACCCAGAAAATCTTATTCCTTCTCTTGTATGTGAGCATTCTATTTCTCAAGTTTATATCAATAAAGTGTATGATACGTATGGAATAGGG
>CAZZEA010000134.1:0-2974 GCA_964652925.1 uncultured Candidatus Peribacteria bacterium
TTTCAAATCTTCAAGTAGAAGAAAAAGAAATGGGCCCTTATACTATGGTATATGTAGAACACATTTGAGCCTATGAGAAAGTTTGACCAGTAATGGATGAAATATATCAAACACTTAAAAAAGCAGGAATTGATCAAACAGTGGGTATAGGAATTTACTACGACGATCCCGCTATAACACCAAAGGATGAATTAAAAAGTGAAGTAGGAAGTGTTATACATTCTGCAGATATTTCAAAAGTAGAAGATTTATGAACTTCATATAAAATCAAAATTATAGATCAAAAAGAAAGATTAGTTGTTGCTTTTCCTTACAGAAATATGCTTTCATATGTGGTAGGACCAATAAAAGTATATCCTGTATTAAATAAGTATATGACGGAAAAAGGATATAACATAACAACATCAGCAATAGAACTTTATGATGTAGCCAATAAAATGATTTATTTTATGATGGATAAATAGTTTACCAAATATTTGATTTTAAGAAAGAAAAGATGGTCTTCGGATCATTTTTTTTATTTTTAAAATTTGCAAAAATATAAATTCTGACTATAATTATTATACATTTTACATTATAAATTAATAAGATGGCTTTCGATTTCGAAGGATTTAGATTGGACAAAATTGTAAATCCAAATATGCATTGTACATATGTTGTTTTTAAGACTATTGATAATCCAGATATTCATACCAAAACTGTTATATTGTTTGATAATCAGATTAAATATATCCAAGTAAACGAACACCAAGATTTTATCAGAGCAAAAATTTTTATGAAATCAGATGAAAAGCCAATAACAATAGATTTTGCACAAGATCAAATAGAATTATATGATTTGTTTTTGAAGTCAGTAACTAATAAATAACTATTTATCATTAATGAGTAATTATTTATGAATTTAACCAACATTAAACGCATCGCAGATGATATCAAAACCATTACTATCCAAGGCGCGACAAATATTGCCAAAGAAGCTTGCAAAGTAATGGAACAAGAACTTAGTAATCAATCTTTTTCTGCACAAGAAGAATTGAGAGAGTTTTTTGATATAGCAAGTCAGATGCTCATTGATGCCAGAGAAACAGAACCATTGCTCCGCAATGGAATGAAATATGCTAGATCAAAACTTGATCAATGAGCATCACAACAAGAACTTGTAGAGGCTTTCGAAGAATATCTTGGTTGGATTGCAGAAGAAGATAAAATCCGTCCAGAAATTGGAGCTGAATTAATTGATGATGGCGAAAATATTGTGACGCATTGTCATTCGAGTTCGGTTGTCAAAGTACTTACCACAGCACGAAATCAAGGTAAAAAAATCCACGTTTACAATACAGAAACAAGACCTCTTTACCAATGAAGAAGAACATCAAAAGATTTGATTGAAGCTGGTGTACCAGATACAATGGTGACCGACAATGCAGCTCCATTTTTCGTAGATAACCAATACGATAATCATATTCACACACATAAAGTTTTTTTGGGCTCTGATTGTATTAGAACAAATTGAGATACAATAAACAAAGTCTGATCTTTTTCGATTGGTCTTTCAGCTTGGCATTCGGGGGTTCCTTTATATATCGTGGGAAGCTTGCTAAAAGTTGATACAACAAATACCATCGGTATCGAGACAAGAGCAGGTAAAGAGCTCTGGGCGGATGCTCCAGCAGGATTAGATATCTTGAATTACGCATTCGACTTAGTTCCCGCAAAATGTATCACATGAATCATTACACAGTTCGGCGTCATCCGCCCAGAGAATCTCGTCAAAGAAATAGAAGAAAGATATCCTTGGATGTTCAAACTTTGCTCCTCAAACATAAAAACCAAAGAAAATATTTCTTGAGTGTTTAGTGAGGAAAAATAAGAAAATTAGACATAATTTAAATATAAAAGAAACCCGAGAAAATTCCCGGGTTTTTTATATAAAAAAACCTCTCAAGCGAAAATCGTTGAGAGGGTATATGTTGTGTGTGTTTTATTCGAGGAGCCCTGAAAAAGGGCTCCAGATTTGGATAGTGCTAGAAATGGACTTAACCAAAAACCTCACGGTCTAGCACCAAACATAAGGAAAGTGTCAGCCTCTTAAGCAAATTAAATAATTTTTATCTGACCCAATGACTTTCCCGATATTGTTTTTTATATAACTATTTCATCACAAAAGTCAATAGCTATTTTTTCACAATATCCTTAATTCCTTCAATAGCTCTCATAATCTCAATTGGCATCATCCAAATAGTTGTATTGGATTGGTCACTACTAATATCATTGATAGATTGTAAGGTTCTCAAATGCAATGCTCCAGGTGTTTGTGCAAGCATTTCAGCAGCTTTTTTGAGGTTTTCTGAAGCAGCAACCTCTCATTCAGAAGTAATGATTTTTGCTCTTTTTTCTCTTTCAGCTTCAGCTTGTTTACCGATCATTCTTTTGAGATCATCCGGGATATTAATATCTTTGAGTTCTACCGAGAGTACGTCAACTCACCAAGAATTAGATTTTTCATCTACAATTTCTTTTATCTTTAAACTAGCTTCTTCTCTTTTTGCCAAGAGTTCATCAAGTTCGAATTGTCCCACGATATTTCTCATGGTTGTTTGAGCAAATTGCGTCATCGCGTAATCCAAATATCTAACATTTATAACAGCTCTATCTACTTGATCTTCTTTGATTTTATAATAAATCACGGCGTTAATAATACAAGAAACATTGTCTTTGGTCATAGCTTCTTGGCTTGGTACATCAACAGCTTTTTCTCTAATATCAACTTCCTGAGAAGTCTGAATAATCGGCCAAATAAATCTAAATCCAGGTTCCAAAATTCCTACATATTTTCATCGTGTAAAAACGACTCTTCTTTCGTATTGTTTCACAATCCTAATTCATGAAAAGAAATAAACAACAACTAAAATAATAAGCCAAGCTATAAATCCCATGATAATTATAATTAAAAAATAAAAAATTCAGATTCTTA
>CAZZEA010000135.1:0-2938 GCA_964652925.1 uncultured Candidatus Peribacteria bacterium
AAAAAATAGTAAAATTAAGACCAACAACGCCTTCATATCTTCTTACTTTGGCTGATTTATATTTGGAACTTCAAGATTATTGATCTGCTAAAAAATATTATTTTAGAGTTTTGGAATATGAACCAAGCAACGAAAAAGCCAAACAAAAACTCAAAGAATTGTCTTAAATTAGTTTTTAGTACTTTTAATAATTACATTATACTTTATGAAAAAACCAATATTGGTAGTTATGGCTGCGGGAATGTGAAGTCGCTATTGAGGACTTAAACAAATTGATCCTATTGGTCCAAATAATGAAGTTATTATTGATTATTCTATTTTTGATGCTATTAAAGCTGGTTTTTGAAAAATTGTTTTTATTATTCGTAAAAGTATAGAATCTGATTTTAAGTCATTTTTTGGTAATAGATTTGAAAATATTTTGCCTGTGGAGTATGTTTACCAAGAGTTAGATAAATTACCAGATTGATTTTCTGTGCCAGAAGGAAGAGTAAAACCTTGGTGAACTGCCCATGCTTTGTTGGTGGCAAAAGATGTTATAGACGCTCCTTTTGTTGCTTTGAATGCTGATGATTTTTATGGTAGAGAAGCATTTTTTACGATAAGTGAATTTCTTGTAAATAATCAAGATCCAAATACATATGCTCTGGTAGGGTATTACCTCAAGAATACTGTTTCTGATTTTGGTAGTGTAAATCGTGGTATTTGCAAAGCGGATAATTGAGTATTATCTAATATTGTAGAAACTAAAAATATTATCAAAAAAAACTTGAAAATTGGTTATGTAAAAGATGAACAACGATGTTTTTTACCGTCAGATACCTTAGTTTCTATGAATTTCTTTGGTTTTATGCCATCAATTTTGGAATATATAGAAATCTGATTTGCAAATTTTTTGAAAAATTATGGTCAAGAATTGACTTCAGAATATTATATTCCAGCTGTTTTAGATGAACTTATCAAATCTAATAAAATAATATGTAAGGTTTTACCAAATAATTCTTCATGGTTTGGTGTAACGTATCCAGAAGATAAGCTACAAGTTGTGGATTCAATACAAAAATTAATTTCTGATTGAGCATATCCAGAAAAGTTATGGCAGTAATTTTGTGGAAAAAAATGTGGAAAATATGTAAGAAAGCTAGGTTTAACCTAGTTTTTTTAAAAAATCTCTTGAAAAAGATTTTGAATATCTTAGATTAGTTTCAAATAGTATGTTTTAAATTTTATATTACTATTACTTAAAGCAAATTTATAATTTTAAAATTTTAATATGGTTAGTTTAGAAGATATTAAATTACCCCCACACAATCTTGATGCAGAAAAATGAATTCTTTCTGGTATTTTGATGGATGCTGAACTTTTATATGTCTGTGAGGGTATTTGATTAGTTCCTGAGGATTTTTACCATAAAGAAAACTCTTATATTTTTAGAGGAATAAAAACTCTTTGGGCTGCTCGTAAAACGATAGATGTTTTAACATTGGCAGATCAGCTTACAAAAGATGGTGTTATTGATGTTATTTGATGAACAGATTATTTATATGAAATTTCATGATTTCTATTAACATTTTCATCTGCTGATGAATATGCAAAAATAGTAAAAGAAAAATCAATTTTGAGAAATATTCTCAAAGTATCTCAAAAAATTATTTGAGATGTTTATGAACAAAAAGAGACTTTTGATATTCTCCAAACCATTGAAAAAAGAATTTTTGATTTAACACAAAATACAGCCTCAGATCAAGTACATTCTATCAAAGAATTATTAGATAGTAGGGTAGAGGATTATATGGAAATAGTAGATAATCCAGGAAAAATAAATGATAAAAAAGTAATGTCAGGTTATTATCATATGGATGAAATGCTTTGATGATTTAAGCCATGAGAATTGCTTATTTTAGCGGCTCGTCCGAGTATGGGTAAAACAGCTTTTGCTATTAATCTTCTCGAGCATGCTGCAGTTCAACAGAAAAAAGCTGTTGCTATGTTTTCTTTGGAAATGTGATCTGAACAAATTGTAGATAGAATTCTTTCTACAGCTTCATGAGTTTCTATGACAAAAATTACTAAATGAAGATTGGAATCTGAGGATTTTTCAAACATAGGAGAGGCTATGGAAAAGCTTTCTGGTACTAAAATTTTTATTGATGATAAAGGTTCTACAACCATACCTCAGATAAAATCAAAAATAAGAAGATTGAAAATTAAAGAGGGATTGGACTTGGTAATTATTGATTACCTTCAACTAATGAGTTGATCTTCTACATGATATTCTGGAAATAGAGTACAAGAAATATCTGAAATTTCAAGATGACTCAAAGAACTGGCAAGAGAACTTGAAATACCAATTTTAGCATTATCTCAACTTTCTAGAGAAGTAGAAAAAAGAGTTGATAAAAAGCCACAACTTTCTGACCTGAGAGAATCGGGAGCTATTGAACAAGATGCAGATGCAGTAATGATGCTTCATAGAGAAGATTATTATGATCCAGATACTGATAAAAAAGGGCTTACTGATGTGTGTATTAGAAAAAATAGAAATGGTCCAGTAGGTGAAGTAGAGCTTATGTTTCACAAAGAGACAATGAAATTTGTAGAGACGGGAAAAACTGGTTATGGGGAATAAAATAATTTATAATTTATAATTTATAGTTTATTATGAAAAATTATTTTAAAAAAGTTTTGATGTTTTTATTTTTGGGAGTATTTGGATGATCTATTTTTGCTCAGAGTAATTTTGATCCAATGAATATGCCAAAGATTTCTCAATATGTAATGGATTATTCCAATGTATTAGATCAATCTTCGTTACAGCAATTATCTTCCTTATGAGAAGCTTATAATTCTACTACTACAAATCAATTTGTTGCAATATTATTTCCTCATAGAAATTGAAACGAACTATTTGATATATGAATAAAATTATTTAACGAAA
>CAZZEA010000136.1:0-2927 GCA_964652925.1 uncultured Candidatus Peribacteria bacterium
ACCACACACATCAAAAAAAAGCTTAAAATTTTCCACTACCCATCTTTCTTATAAAACCAGCTTCATACCTATATTTTCAAAAAAGATTGTCATTTTGACTGGTTTATGATATAGATATAGACATTTGTATAAATATCTTTACAAGGTTTTGCTTGTCTAGCAAAAAGTTATAGCTTACCAATATTTGTTTAGTTCCAAAAAAGCATATAGAGCCATATCTATATTTCTATGTATAAAAAATAGGAAAAGACGATATAGTTGCTTTTTTTGTTTCCAGTCATTGTGAGCGACAGCGTGGCAATCTATTTGATAATTAATTTGTCCTACTTTTGTCACTTGTCCTCCGGGTAGTCGGGGGAGATTTTTTCTTTGATTTTTAATCTATAATTAAGGTGTTTCAATTTCCAATTATTTTTTATGAAAAAATTTGGCATCTAATTATTGAAACATCTAAAAGAAAGTTATTTACAAATATTTAGAAACTAATAAAAGCTGATATCAATAAAATTGAAAAAATTATTAAAAGAATCTGAACAAGTATTGTTTCTCAGATTCATAGCTGTAGCCCTGCCAAAGCAGGGGGGATCCCAATAAAGGGATATTTATGTAAGGAATTATAAAAAAAATTTTTCAATTGCAAGATTCTCCTCCCACAAAAAATTCCAATAATGTTTCCATTTTCATCCAAAACCTCCAAAATCTAATCCACCCCCATAAATCGAGCCAAAACCCAACCAAAACACCTCCAACGCTATTTTCTATCAGATTTAGATCAAATCGCCCAATAAATAGATCATTATCTATATTTCTATTCTACAATTTCTCTATTTTTCCATTTTACCATAAGTATATAGATAAACATCAATATCACGAAAAGGCTAAAAAATAGCCAAAATCCAAATCCCAAGTTCCGAAAACTCCAAAATTCACAGAAAAACCCACAGAATTTTTTGTCAAATAACTTCTTTCGCCAGACCAATTTCATTTGGACAGCCAAAAAAACCATTTTGCCAAAATATGACAACAAAAGCAAGTCACCCAAAATTCAATCTAGACAGTCAAAAAATTTTTTATCAACTACCAAAAAAAAGTCAGAATTCTTGTTTTCAAAAAATAAACAATAGTAGAGATTGACAATTACAAGATATTTTAAATCAGTTCTTGCCTAATAATATTACTCAAAACCCAGCAAAATCACCCAAAATCACTCAAAACAATAATTTCACAAAAATAATCGCCGAAAATACATATCAACTAGCCAAAAATTCTTTCAAAACATCATTATAATTGTTTTTTTTGCCAATCTACCCCCCAAAAATTTATTTTTCTCCAAAATTTCTCTGCTATTTCTGGCTTGAGCATAGCCGTCATTTCAATAAATTAAATCTGATTTTGTTTTTTTGTAAAATTGTCTACCTTATATATGCATATTTTCACGATCATCATAATCTATCAACATCTCTTATATTTTCACTTCCATCAAAAGTACATTCAACAACACGACATCTCTAGTCAACAAGCTAGTCATTTTTACTCATTTGGACAAGACAATTGCTATCCAATACATATCCTATTGCCAGCTAGTACAACAATTCAAATTGATAGTATTTGCTATATTGCTTTATATTCTTGTATGAGTATATTATTAAATAGCTTTTATTTTAATTGTCAAATATATTTTTTACCAAACACTCCAAAAACAAGGACAAAACAAAGAAATAAAAAAACCAGTTGTGGAGCCAATAATTTCTATAAAACACCAGTATTTTCCAAAAAAAGTTACATTTTTTGTCACAATGTTGTCGGTTTTTCGTATACAAAGGTAGATGGATGAACCCTACTACATCTAGAATACCCAATTCATATGCAGATTTGGACAGGAGATAACAAAAAGCTATCATTTGTCTAAGTTTGTCTTGCAATTGTAGTCTAGATTGGTATGCTGTGAGCATTGCTGTGTGGATACACAGGAAAATTCTTTAATAGTTCATCTTGTTTACCTATAAGGTAGACTTTGCTTTGTTCTGCGACTGCTCGCAGACTGAGTGTACGTTTTTATATCGTATTTTATTGTACACATGAAAAAATTGTTTTCAATTGTTGCTACACTTGCACTAGTTGCTGGAGTATTCGCTCCTTTGACAAATGCATCTGCAGCTTATTCTGCTGAATTAGAAGATGCGTACAGTTATGCCTTTAATATGGGTGTTACTACACAATCTTCAATCGAAAATGCAGATATGTATGGAACTCTTACTAGAGTTGCATTGGCTAAAATGATTTCAAATTATGTTATGGAATTAGGATTACAAACTCCAGACACATCTGCTAAATGTGAATTTACTGATGTATCTGAAGCTTTGGATACTCAATATGCTAATTGAGTAACTAATGCTTGTCAATTGGGTCTTATGGGAGTTGGAATTGAAAAATTCAGACCATTCGATACAGTTACAAGAGCTGAATTCGGTACGGTTCTTTCTAGAGCTATCTGGGGAGATGTTAACAATGGTGGAGAACCTTATTATGTAAATCACTTGAATGCTTTGAAAGATGAAGGTGTTATGAATGACATCTCTAATCCTTCTGCAAAAGAAGTTAGAGGTTACGTAATGCTTATGATGCAAAGAGCTGACGAAAATGGTGTTGCTTCTGGAAAACCAGCTATATGCTCAACTCCAGAAAATATCTTGGCTTGTTCATTAGATTTGGATTCTTGTCCTGCTGAATGTAAAGGAACTGAAGAAGAAGTTGTTCTTCCTGGATTCGTAACTGTTACTAATGTTGGTTCTACTGAAACTCAATATGTAGCAAGTAATGCATTAAGCAAAAAAATTGGAACTATTAAAATTACTGCTGGTGAAAATGATTCAACAGTAGGATCTATAGTTATATCTCAAGCTGGTCTTGGTAATGCTGCTGATATT
>CAZZEA010000137.1:0-2672 GCA_964652925.1 uncultured Candidatus Peribacteria bacterium
TCAAAAGCTCTTTATGTTTTCTCATACTTTTCAAATTGCTCAACTTGCTTTGATAGCTGCAAATAAGATAAATCGCATAATTCCAATTCCACAGAATGATACAATCACCCAAGAGAATCGATCTCATGTAGCTCAAGCATAGGTTGATACTTGTTTTGGATATGCTACGGTATATCAGAGAAATGTAATATAATTAAATGATTTATCTGGTCATTCTTCATATTTTCATCCAAAATTTGATATTACATTTACTTGGTTCATATTGTTTGTTGAAACAGATCCTGACAGTGTTGTCATAAATACAACCGATATACTTAACGCAAAAACTGTTATAACTGGTGCAAACATTGCTTTAAGAATGTTTTCCATAGAAAATGTTTCCAACATTTTTTCCATTTTTAAGGTATCTTTGAATACATTTGCCAAAATAAGTATAGGACTAGCAGCAATTACTACCCAAAGATATCAGATTCTTATAAAAAGTACGACAGCCAAAGCGATCAAAGGAAATACCATTCCCAGAGCAACACCTACTCTAATCAATAAATCTCATACATTTTTTCCTAAGGAACTATTTTGGAGGGAGGTATCACCTAGGTTTGCAAAATCCATAATAGATACATATATAGTAGCCAAAGGTCCCATAAATCATTTGGATTTTTCAATAATTGTTCCTACTGTTGGCGCTGCTGTTTTTTCTATTCGACTACCTGATCATTCTGCTTTATCTTTTCCAACTCATTGTGCTAATGTTTCATTAAATGTTATACCTGGAAATATATTTGCTAATTGTTGTCCTGTATTATTTTTTAGATAAGTATCAATCTTTGTTTTTACTTCTTCTTTGCAATCTTCAGCTTTGCTTCCTGATCGTAAATCTATAAAAAATCCACACTTTGCTACTTCTGTTGCTACACTTCATAAGTCATTGATGTTCTTCATAAGATTACTTGAATAATTACTTTCTCAATTTGCTACAACGTTTGGAAATTCATTGAAAAAATAAACTTTATCTCAAAATACACAAATATTTCTATTGTTATTTGTAGGTTTTGTTATGTATTCTTTATTTGTATGATTAAAATTAGTCTCCGTTGTAGAGCCAAAAGCTCTTCCGACTATGTATGAACTTGTTCATAATTGTCTTACTAAACATGGTGAGACATCGATTGTTTCTTCTTTTTCAGATTTAGTTAATTCTTTGCTTAATGGTATTTTGTATCGTACCATAAGATCTTTTTCTCAAATTGTATCGATATTATTGAGATCTAGTTGACTATGGCTTGGTAAAAATCTTTTGGCTCTAATTTTTTCTGTGTTATCATTTTTTAATAATGCTGTTGGCATGCCTCAGATAGAATAGGTGCAACAGTTGAAATATCTATAAGTGCAGCAGTTAAAAACCAACTTGCTTGGATAAGGACTCCTGCAATCAATGTATTTTTGATAATTGTCATAGGACTTCGAGCATCGTTTCCTTTATCTTTTCAAAATGATGAGAAAATTCATTTGAGAATAGAAAAAAGTACGATAAATCCTAGCATAAAGTTTGCAAAGTTTTTGGTCATATTCCAAAATGTCCATAGCGGAGCGTCCATATGAAAAACAGATCAATACACCATTGAATTATCCATAGCAATTCCGGCCAAGAAAAGCATTGGTCGCAGAACTACATAAATAAGTTTTAATCATAAATCGATAAAATCCCGAAATTCTTGTCGTCATTCTTCAACAGAAGTTGTTTTGGGTGCTGTATTTTCTGTACCTTGTGCATATACGGTGTTTCACATCATAGTTGATGGTACAAAAGCAGCAAATCAAAGTCAAATAACTGCTAGATATCCTAATAATTTTTTGCGGATTTTCATATGTTTTTTTGAAATAGTATAAATCAGATTAATTATACTCTCAATAGTTTGGAAATACAAAAAAAATTAGATTCTTTTGTATGGTCGTCTTGTATTTTTTGGTAAAGTTTATATAGTATGGTTTGATTGTTGTATGTAATGATTGAAAATTGTTTTGTAGTAAAAAGATAAATAAAATATCAATGTTCGCTGTTTAGTTTCCACAATAAACAATATATAATCGCTCACTGTTACATTTTCTTAACGGTAGAAAACACAAATAAATTCGACTCCATGTGTTTTCTTTACCTAAAAATGTAATCGTTCACTTGTTATATATTTGTTTATTGTTATATAATATTTGCCGTTTAACATCTAACATTTGTATTAAAAATGTTGTTTTGCAATATTTCGAGTGATAAAGTACATATAATCGATGCTCAGGGGGAGATTTTTTTGGAGCGTAATGGAATTGAGAAGTTATTGGGTCCAATTTTGGTTGATCGAGCAAAAAAATCTCCCTTTGATCAGGTTTTCTTGCTTAATGGGCCAGGCGGGTTTACCAACCTCAGGGTTTGAGTGGTAACCTGGAATCTGGTGGCCCATCTGCTGGGATTAGAAGAAAAAACGGTGCAATTTTTTTCGTGTACGAAGATAGATTTGTATCGTTATTTTGTCAAAAACGGGATTTTGCCGTCGATTTGATATATTTATTTGTGACAGAAAAATAGTGTTTGGAAATATGATTTCAAAAAGAATTCGTACGAGATGATGAATCAGCCTTTTGTATTTGAATCAGAATCTTTTTGTGATATGTTGTGAGAT
>CAZZEA010000137.1:2706-2924 GCA_964652925.1 uncultured Candidatus Peribacteria bacterium
GTTTTAGTAATGATGAGAAGGGTTTTTTTTTCCTCTGGAAAGGAGAGAAAAATTATTTTGGCGTAGAGGATTTGTGATTGAAAGCTATTTCTGCAGTGAAAGCTGAATATATGATTGATCCAACTTTAGGATAAATGCATTTATTTCGCAATAAAACGATAAATAAAACATCACCGTTCGCAATTTATATTTCTTAACGACAAAAAACACAAACAAAT
>CAZZEA010000138.1:0-2912 GCA_964652925.1 uncultured Candidatus Peribacteria bacterium
ATGGTAGTGATTGAAATAGTTTTTGATGTTTTTTAATGTGATTGAGATATTCTTTCAAGAGAGAATTCTCTATTTCCCAAGAAAAATTGATTTCATCTATTAAATTTATATGTTCTTTTTTTTCTGTACTAAAATATTCCCAGTTTTTGGGTATTGGATAATTCATAACTTCATAAAACAACAATTCTGATTTCTTCATTTTATTGATCTCGTTGTAAACAATTGGTTTCTTCTTTATTTATTAAAATACATTTCTTTTTTTGAATAGTTTGTGTTCTGATATCGGTTATAAAATTAGCAATTTCTTTGCAGATATTTCATGGATAACAAATATATATTTGCGTATTTTGTGTGAAAATTTCTCAACCATTATTTATAGTGAATGTTGGTAATGTTTGGTCTTGTAAAGATGCTTTGTTTATTATTATACTAAAACTATCTCAACTCATTTTTGTTGTATAGTTGCTCATTTTACAATAATATTGACTTAAAGATTCGCCAGATAACATATATTTTATATAGGTCCCTGTTATGTTTTGTTCTGTTTTGTATGATAATTCAATTTCATTTTTATTTGGAGTAATTGTAATCATATACTGTTGCGGAAAGATTGTTCCTGTTGTACTTCCTGTTGTGATATATAGTCCTCTACTTGTCATTGATGAATACAAAAAATTATTTATATCTCAATAAACTTTGTTAACGCAAGTTTCTGCATATAAATAATCTTTATTTGTATTTTGAAAAATGTTTCTAAAAGTTACTATAAGCACTAAAATGATTCCTATTACCATAATAAGTTCAAGTAAAGTGAATCATTTTTTTTGTGTAAAAATTTTCATATAGGAAAATTAGTTATTGATAAGTGGTCTAATAACATATTTGTAGTTTTGTTCATTTTTTTCTCAAATTATTAATGGTTTTTGTCAATCAACTATTTGAAAAAGTAATTCATCTTCTTTCATAATTCTGATGAAATCAGTAATATATCTTCCATTTATTCCAAAAGAAACAGGTTCTCCCTCTATAATTGCTGGAATACTTGTATTTCCCGCTCCCTTATCTGTTTTCCCAGAAGAAATAATAATACTATCTTTGTTGCTTTCTATTTGTATAAAATTGTTGATATCTTTTGTTAAGATACCTATTTTTTTGATGGCTTTTTCACAAATAGCTTTGTCAACCAAAATTTTTGTATTAAATTGTTTTGGTACAATTTCTTCTCTGTCATATTCTGGAAAATTTCATTGAATAAGAAGTGACGTTGCGATTATTTTTGTATCGTTGATAGTTAGTTCGAACGCAACTAAATTTTCAGAATAAAATATTTTCATAGTATCGCATTCTTTGCTAATATCATATTCAGTTATTTTTTGTATATCGTTTATTGAAAGTTTTGGAACTATAAAAGAAAATTCATTTTCAATGGTGTTTTTTGTTTTATATTCAGCTAATCTAAATGAATCAGTACCAACAAAAACTAATTTTGTTCATTCTTCATCTTTTTTTGATCTAATTAGTACTCAGGTAAGAACTGGGCTAAAATTCTTTTCTGTAACAGCATACTCTACTTTTTCCACTCCTTGAGAAAATATTTGTGTATCTATAGAAACGTTTTGTTCTCTTGGTACTTCTGGTAATGCTACATATTCGCTTGCGGAAATTCAATTTATATCAAAAGTATCTTTTCAAGATTTGATTGTAATAATTTGTGTTTTTTGATCAGCGCTTATTTCTATTTGTTGATCATCTATACTTTTTATGATATCCAAGAAAGTTCTTGCATTCACTGTTACTGCTCCTTCCAAATTTACTTTACAAGGAAGTTCTATTTCTACATACTTTTCCATATCAGTTGCTCTAATAATAATAGTATCTATAGATGCTTTAAGATAGATGTTTTGTAAAATAGGTAGTGTTGCATTTTTTGCTACAAATCTACTAGAAATATCTATAACATCAATTAACTTTGCAGTTTCTATAATGATTTTCATGAGTATGTAGAATAATAATGTAAAAATTACTTTCCAAAATTACGTTTTTCTGCCATATGATCAAACCATGTTAATGCTTCTTGATAAGTTGGAATATCTAATTCTGGACACCTTTTTGCGGTGAAAAATAACTCTGCATATCCAATCCACCATGACATAAATCCTGAAGTCCTTTGTGCTTGATCTCATTTTGTTCTGATGACTAGCTCAATAGGAGGAATGTGTCCTAAATCTAAAGCAGCTGTAATATCTTCTTCGGTAACTGTTCTGAAGTCTTTTCATTGTTCTGCTAACTTTTGGATGCCTCTCATAATCTCATCTCTTCATCAATAATTTACACCAAAGACAAATCGTTTATTTGTAGGATATGTAAACTTTGCTTTTTTTTCGTTGAGATAATTTTTGAATCCATCAGTAACGCCTGCAGGGTTTCCTATCCACATAAAATTAATTTGATTTTGTTCTAGTATTTCATCTAATTTACTATCAACTTGTTTGTACATACTCATTAAGAAGTCATATTCCTCTTGAGGTCTTTTGGCTGTATTTTCTGTACTTAATCCTCGGAGAGTAAATACTTGAATATCTGTATGAGTAAATGTATATTCAAGCAAATCAACTCATTTTTGGTAAGATATCCAATAAGCTTCAGGAATACTTACGTTGTTTTCTTTGGCTCGAGTTCTGTTTCCGTCGGGAATAATAGCAACGTGTTTGGGGTAATGCATTAATAATAGTTTAACAGTAACTTTTTTTCAAGAAAAAAGTTCTTTATATAAAAAATATTGTCTAACAGAATGTAATTATTTGATCTGTTGTTTCAAGTCAAAATTCTTTTGGGACTTGTCCTTATTTTTTATTATTAAAAATCTGAATATCTTTTTTTTTCAAAATTTAATTCTTTTTCTATTTTATATC
>CAZZEA010000139.1:0-2881 GCA_964652925.1 uncultured Candidatus Peribacteria bacterium
AAGTTGTAAAACTTCTATAACTACATTATCTCCGTTGCTGTTTTTGTTTTCAATAACAATAGCGTCATAGATTTTGGGCATAGCATCTTCAAATTTTGCTTCTACTATGATTCCTTTAATAGCGGTGATCTTTCACTTCATGGTGATAAAAAAAGAATTAAAAGATTATTTTTGAGCTTGTTCTATAGCAGCTTTTGCATTTCCAATTTCTGATATTTCTTGAGTAATTTTTCCTTGACGAACTTTGTTGTAAATGGTATTTACGTTTTTGATGATTTCTCAGCTATTGTCTTTTGCGTTTTTCATAGCTATCATTCTAGAGGCGTGTTCTCAAGTTTTGTTTTGTACAACAGCACTATAGACAATATATTTAATCATTTCTTGTATTAATTTTTCAATCAGAATTTTTTTTGATGGTTCGATTGCTAATGCAGGAATATTTATCTTTTCTATTTTTCCCAATTTCACATCAATATCTTGTAAGAATGCATCAAAACTTTCTTTATCCAATGGATATATTTTGAATCTCAGAGGAATCTGAGTCATAGTTGTTTTGAAATAGTTGAAATATACTTTTATTTTGGAATATTTTTTTTCTGCAAGACTCTTTTTGATATAAGTATAGAGAGGAATAAGTTCTTCTTCCGAAAAGTCATCTTTAAGTTGGAGTGATCATACTATATTCCATCAATCTCTGACAAAAAATTCCAATCATTTTTTACCGATAACAAATACATCTACTTTATTTTTTCGCTCTGCATATTTTGTAGCAAGATGTCTAGTAAGTTTTGATGTTATCGGTCCACAAAGTCATTTGTCAGTACTTACCAATACGATAAGTCTTCTTCCTTGTGGATCCCAGCGTTTTTCATCAAAATCAAACAAATTTATTTGACTTTCCAGAGCATGAAGTACATTGAGAAAATTAATCAAAAAATCTCTCAATACTTCAGTTTTTTTCTTTATTTTTTGAAGTTTTATGGTAGAAACAATCTCCAATGCTTTGAGAATTTTTTGGAGACTTTTGAGTGATTTTATTTGCGTTCTGAGTTGTCTTGTACTACTCATAGTAAGCTATATATGATAAAACTACGATTTCTTTTTGATTTTATAAAGTTTGAGGTCTGCAGATATCTTTTCGAGATGTAAGAAAGCTTTTTCAATTTCATCCAAGCTTCATTTTGCTTTGATTTCTTCAATTTGTTTTTCCATTTCTATTTTCATCTTTTTCAAAACTTCTTCATCAGTTTCTATTCCCTTGGTAACGGTACTAGCTAATATTACAATTTGAGTTCCATTGACATATAAAAATCCAGATCAAACAGAAAGACAAATCCAGTCATCTTCAAACAAAAATTTTGTTCATTTGATAAACTCCTGTCTCTTGTCGTCATGAAGTTTTATTTTTACGATACCTGGTTTTACAATACTAATCAATGGTTGGTGATATTTGAGAATAGAAATCTCTCATACCTGAGTAGGTACGGTAATTTTTTCTATTTTGTCTTCAAAGATTATTCACTCTGGAGTGTTGATATGAAGGAACATACTAATTTTTTTAAAATAAATTACTTAATTTCAACAACAGTTTCTTCTATAATAGTTTTAATTTGTTTTTCTATTTCAGGAGTAAGATCTTTCTTTTCTATGATTTCGTCAGTAAGTGTTTTGAAGCTACTATCCATTTTTGAATAGAGATTTTTTTCAAACAACGCTATTTTATCCAAAGCCAATGTATCCAAAAATCAATTAATACCAGCGTAAATCAAAACAACTTGTTTGTAAAAAGGAATAGGATTGTTGTTTGGTTGTTTCAACATTTCTACAAGTCTTTTCCCTTTTTCAATTTTTTTCTGAGTACTCGCATCCAAATCTGATGCAAATTGCGCAAAACTCGCTAATTCTCTAAAGGTTGCTAATTCAAGTCTCAATTTTCCAGCAACTTTTTTCATGATTTTTGTTTGTGCTGATCAACCTACACGAGAAACGGATAATCCTACGTTAATAGCTGGTTTGATACCAGAATTAAATAATTCAGTTTCCAAAAATATTTGTCCATCAGTAATAGAAATTACATTTGTAGGAATATATGCAGATACATCAGAATCCATTGTTTCAATAAGAGGTAGAGCAGTGATACTTCCTCATCAAAAATCTTCATTTAATCTAGCGGCTCTTTCCAAAAGTCTTGAATGTAAATAGAATACATCACCTGGAAACGCTTCTCTTCCTGGAGGTCTTTTCAAAAGAAGTGAAAGTTCTCTATATGCCACAGCATGTTTGCTAAGATCATCGTAGATAATCAAAGCATCTTTCCCTTTTGACATAAAATGTTCACCCAAAGTACATCCAACGTAAGGCGCGATATATTGTAAGATGGCTGGATTGTTTGCTGTAGATGCTACGATAATTGTATAATCTATAGCTCATCTTTCTTGCAACAATTCAACAGTTCTTCTAATTTTTGATTCTTTTTGTCCTATAGCAACATAAATACATATTACACCATTTCCTTTTTGGTTCAAGATGGTATCTATAGCTACTGTTGTTTTTCCTGTTTGTCTATCTCATATAATAAGCTCTCTTTGCCCTCTTCAAATAGGAACCATACTATCAATCGCTTTGATTCCTGTTTCCAAAGGAACATTAACAGATTTTCTAGTAATTACTCAAGGAGCAACTTTTTCTATAGGTGCAGTTTCTTTTGCTTTTATAACTCATTTACCATCAATTGGATTTCCAAGAGCATCAATAACTCTTCCTACAAAGTGTTCACTAACATTGATAGAAAATACTTCACCAGTAGATTTTACAAGTTGTCATTGCCCAAGTCATTCTCCTTTACCCAAAATCAAAATACCTACTTGATCTTGCAAAAGAT
>CAZZEA010000140.1:0-494 GCA_964652925.1 uncultured Candidatus Peribacteria bacterium
TTTACTACCTTTATCACAGCAATTTTTTGTTGTCCAGCATCTGTTAATTCAACATTAACTGAGTCTGAAGCAGCAGCCCCAGCATCTGCAGCACCTGCAGCAGCTCCACCAGCAACTACCATAGCAGCAGCGCTAACTCCAAATTTTTCTTCAATAGCTTTTACAAGCCCATTTAATTCCACTGGATTCATTTCTGATATAAGATCCAATACTTTTTGTGCGTTTTGTGTCAATTCCATTCTAATAATTTAATACAAGATTTTTTATTAGGTTTATTTTTTTGCCACCTGATCAAGTACACAAGTAAATGATTGCACAGGATACTTCAATAAGTACATAAATTTTGACAATAGTTCTTCTTTTGATGGAATACTTGCCAATTCTGAAACATACGCCCCATCTTTCCATTGATTTTCCGTCCATCAACCAAGAAACCCGAACGACGCTTTTGACTTATCTCCCAATTTTTCAAATTCTTTGCTGTATTTGTTGAT
>CAZZEA010000140.1:504-2863 GCA_964652925.1 uncultured Candidatus Peribacteria bacterium
AATTTTCAAAGGAGCAAAGTCTTCGTTTTTAGCAAATATTGCCACAGCAGCTCACTGCAAAGCATTCAAATCAATTTTTTCCAAACCAGCTTCTTCAACCGCTTTAAGAAAAATTCTTTTTCTTACAACATTGAATTTTGCATCAGTCAACTTCATTTCTTTTCTTACTTTTGTTGAAACGTCAACAGGTATACCGCTTTGATTTATAACATAGGTACTTCCTGCATTTTTAAGATCTTCAACATACTGCTTCAAAAGCTCTTTTTTCTTGTCTTTTGTAATAGCCATTTACTATATACTTCCAAAACTAAAAAAATCGATCACCAAGATCGAGATTATACATAGAAAAGAAAGATTTTGCCTTTCTTGATTTTTATGGATATCCTCGGTAGGAACTTATGTTTCTTGTTAGAATTAACTGCCTACGGTCTTTGGTTTACGGGTTGAATTTACTAAAATACAAACAAAAATCAAGTCTTTTTTTTGGGATTTTTTTGTATAAAAAAATCCCCCCGAAAAACAGGGGGGAATGGAGGTCGAAAAAGACAGCGAAAGAAAACAATAATTAATTGTGTTGAATAAAAATTCGTGAACCCTAAAGTTTTAACCTTAAAAAACCTAAAATTCGCTATCCGCGATTTCATTATAATAAAAAGAAAACTTTTTACAAGACATTATTTGTATATTCTTTTTTTCAAACCAATTGGTTTTGTCGAAGTATTCTATTGATCGACATTCTTGTAGGAGATGCATTACAAAATTCATCAGCAGTCAACAATAAAAATCCTTTTACTGCTTGCATTACGTAAGAAAGACTATACTGATCTTCCCATAATTTTTGACGAAGTTTTTGATGTCATACTATTTCCAATCACTTTTGTGAAACATAATACAACAAATCATGATCCGTTTCTGGTAAATCAGCATTTTCTTTGTATTCCAAAGCATGAATTTGTTGAGTACTATGATGATCAAGAAAATAAAGATACTCCTTGAGTGCATCAATATTTTGATAAATGTTTTTAAGTTTGTAGTAATGAAGATTTTTGAATAAAGAAAAAATCTCTTCTTTGAGATATCATGCAATATTTAAATCAAGTTCTTGTATTATTTTATCTAAAATAGTATCTTTCTTCGTCATTAGCAGTAAACAATGAAAAGTATAAAAAAACTTATTATTAACCAAGCATTTCTAATCTAATAGTATGTTTCTCTTTTATATAATTAACCAAATGGATATCATGGGTAATCAGCAAAACAGTATTACCATTTTGATTAGATTGTATCAGTAAGTCTCATATTGTTTGCGTATGTTCTCGATCAAGATTTCCTGTTGGTTCATCTGCAATAATAAATTCCGGATCATGAATCAGCGCTCTAGCAAAAGATACTTTTTGTTTTTCTCAGGCACTCAAGAATTTTACAGATAAATTTTCTAAATGAAAGATATTATATTTTTGTTGAAGTTTTTTGTATTTTGCTTCTATAATAGAGTCTCCTACTCCATATAATACTAAAGGATAAACAATATTTTCCTTGACTGTCATATATTCCATTAATTTATAATCCTGAAATATAATTCAGATTTTTCTTCTATATGCTTGCATTTCTTCATCTGAATATTTGGATATGTCTTCATGTTTATGATACACCATCTTTTCTCCTACTTTTTTTTCTCAAGTAATTATTCTAGAAAGTGTTGATTTACCTGTTCCTGATTTTCCCATAATCACACAAAATTCCCCCTTTCTGAGAGAAAAATTATAGTGATTAAACAACAATATTGGGCTTTCTGGATATCCCCAGGTAAGGTTTCTCATCTCGATGAGATTGTCGATATGCATCGCTTAATTTTATTTTATAAAATTTAGAAGGATTGGATAGATTAGATGGGTTAGGTAGATTAAAATTTTCTCATCTTGTCCAAACTTCTAATCTTGTCTATTCTTTCTATTTAATTTTACCCCTAAAATAAAATTCTGCAAAAGAAATTAACATACAAACAAAACTTAAGGTTGACATAATCTAGGAAATAATGATAAATATTCAGACTTTTTATTTTCCATTGAAAGAGAAATCAGAATCTATAGAAAGTGTAAATTGAATTTTACATTATTATTATACAGAATGTTTGATTACAAATGAGCGGTAAAAGAATTGGAAACAATACAAACATTAGAACAACTTGAAGAATTTTTTCAAAAATATTTGGGTAAACAATGATCTCTTACGCTTGCTTTCAAGGAAATGGCGACATTGAGTCCTGAAGAAAAGAAAGAAGCAGGAAAAGTATTATCCGAAGCAAAAACTGCATTAAACGAAGCTTACGACAATAAAATGCAAGCATTGAGTATAGGTC
>CAZZEA010000141.1:0-2856 GCA_964652925.1 uncultured Candidatus Peribacteria bacterium
ATGTTTATACATTATAGTGCCTTATGAAATAAAAATTTGGTCGTTTTCGTTTATATGGTGCAATAGTTATGATAATTTTTCCTTCCTATTTTTTCTTTTTATGCAAAAAACTTCTATTCAAGATTCGTATCTAAATATTTTGGAAATGCTAGATCAACAGCCTTGATCAGAGCAAATTTTAAATGCACTAATTCAATTGGAATCAGATATCAAATCTGAAGTTTTTGATATATTGCAAAATTATCAAGATCAAGGCAAAAAGTCTAAAAATACAAAAATTTATCAAGCAATACACGATAAGAATTTTCAATTGAGAAATAAATTGGAATCCAAAATTATGCAAATAGCAACAGGAGATAAAGTCAGTATTGATGATTTATTGGAACAATCCATTACTAATCTCAATAATATGTTGAAAGATGAAGAAAACATAGAAGATATGCTACAAAAAATGAAAATCTATTTTAGAAAAGTAAAAAAAATTCTTCTTCCACCAGATGAAAAAACCATACAAACAGGCTCGTGAAACTGATGGATTGAGAAAAAAGAATGATACAATAAATTTTGATTGTTGATTACCTTACTTAGAGATTATGGAGTATATACGGATGATTTGTATGTGATTACTTGAGTTAATCAACCCAATCAAATGAGAGAACAAAGCTATTTTTACATTCACATCCCTAGAATCAATAAAATTATTCTTATCAATAATGTTTATGGAGAAAAAATATTTATCTATGATGGATATGTTGATGTAGATTATTTTTTGGAAACAACAAAAATCTGAATTAAACAAAACAAAAATATTGTTGGTGTTAGCTTTGATTATGAAAATATTGAGAATTGGAAAAATAAGATGAAATATTATTTATTTGAAAAGAATGAGTGATGAGAGCAACCTGTGGTTTGAGATAAAATTGATGTGAAAAACTTTTTAAGAGTTCCAGAATGATGGTATACTAATAATTCTTTAGCTGAAAAACTGGGGAAGAATAAAGATGCTATAAAAAAAATAGCAGATAAATATATTGTAAAAAATCCCCAACGATTTAAAAAATATATAAACAAATTATGAAGAGTAAGAGAATATTATCATCCAGAATTGTGTAAAATTATAGAAGAAGAATTAGAGGCTAGATGAGAAAATGCTCCAATAGGACGAAATACTAATCATAAATTAGCGAGTGATTTATGAGAAGATTTTGATAGTGTGAAAAAGATAGCTGAAACTTATAGATGAAGTAATTTAGATTGGTTTTGATGTTACTTAGATAATATAAACAATTTACGCGAACATTATTCACCAGAATTATGTAAAATGATAGCAGAAGAAATAAAAAAGAGATGAGAAAAAGCACCAAAGTGACGATATACAAATAAATGACTAGCAAAAGAAATTGAGGTAGACTCTATCACTATAAAAAGACGTATCGAAAGATACAAAGAAACAAATCCAGAACGATTCAAAGAATATTTAGATAAAATGAATAGGAAAACAATCCATTTCCATCCAGAACTCTGTGAAATTATCAGAAAAGAACTCCAAAAATAATCAGATTTCAAAATAATTTTTTACTATAATTTTTTATTAATTTTTTTTTCTTAAAAATTTCTTGCAATTTTTTATTTTATCGTTAGTATTACTTCGATTTCAAAGTATTTTAGACTACAAAATAAAAAATGAATACAATATCTCTTCTCTTACAGACCAACCAAACAGTTTTTACAACTGAGGAATTGCATAGATTTGTCCCCGTAGAAACCCAAAGAGGTTTCGAAAGTTTTTTGTATAGAGCAAAAAAAGATGGAAGATTATTGAATCCTCGCCAGGGTATATGGACACTAGCAAAATACGAGCCATACGAACTTGCCTGTAAAATAAAAAAGAACTCATATATATCCTGTGAAACAGTTCTTTTCAAAGAATGAGTGTTTTTTCAATTTTATGGAAATACATTTAGCTGTGTTGCAGACAATACTCGTAGTTATACTATTGATGGTAAAAAATTTCCATATTACAAAATCAAATCATCTATATTAAATAATCCAGTAGGTATTAGAGAATATGATAATTATCGTATAGCCACACCAGAGAGAGCGTTATGTGATTTTGTATATCTTCATCCTCGTGCAACTATAGATGCGCCAGAATCCATAAATAAAATCAGACTTAAACAAATTCTTCCCATATATCCCAAGAAAACTGCTTTATATATTGAGAAGCTCTTGAATGTTGAATAATGAAACTCACGAGAAATATATGAAGAAGATTTTAGCCGCTATTTTTGATAATGAGATTGGTAATTTTTTGGCATTCAAATTATGAACATTGGTTTATCTTCTCCATGAATTGGATAGATTTTCTACAGATATAGATTTGGATATTATAGATCTAACCAAAGAAGAATTGATTATACAAAATATGAGAGAATTACTTATTAGTCTTGGTGATATCAAAAATGAAATATTAGGTAAAACCTTACATAGGTGGATATTTCGTTATGACGAGAAAGGTATGAACATCAAAGTAGAACTCAACAAAAGAATCTGGAAAAATAATACATACAGAATTTAAACCATAGATAACAAACCCATTCGTTGTATGACTTCAGATTGTATATTTGCCAATAAATTGGTTGCCCTTTCGGAAAGATTTGCAAATAGAGATTTGTATGACGTTCATTTCTTTTTCCGTGAAAAATTTCCTATCAATGAATTATTGATTATAGAAAGGACATGACTATCTTTAAAAAAGTTTTTACAAAAACTGATCAAAGAATTGCCTAAAAACTATGCAGAAAATACTGTTCTAAAAGAATTAGGAGAAGTTATCGAAGATAAGAAAAAACCTTG
>CAZZEA010000142.1:0-2832 GCA_964652925.1 uncultured Candidatus Peribacteria bacterium
TGGCGGTTTTTTTTCTGACTTTCTCGGATTCTCGGGAGATTTTGTAGAACAAAATCGATGGGTCATCTGCCGAAAAAACCGCCTTGGTAAACTCCGTAAAAAGTTGGCTTTTGGCTTTTGTCTTCCCTTGAATTGTTCATAAATCAAATATGTGTCAGAGTTCGTGAGTTGATAAATTGTGAAATTCTTTGAGATCATTTACTGGTCAAATGTTGAGTACGATAGTGTCTCGAGTTGCATAACCTCTTTTTTGAGACTCATTATTTTTTATCGTGATTTTTTTGATCGTATCAATAATTTTTTTGTTTATTATTTGGTTTTCGTTTATAAAGTAGGTAGCTGTGTGTACTTGGTTTTTGTAAGGAATAATATCTTGTTCTTCTTGTGTTTCTATTTTTTGGCAAAGTGGATCTTGTTGAGAACATTTATCTTGGATTGGAGGGGCGCTTTCGTGGGTTTCTTCGGGGCTTGTT
Source organism: uncultured Candidatus Peribacteria bacterium (assembly GCA_964652925.1). GTDB lineage: Bacteria > Patescibacteriota > Gracilibacteria > Absconditabacterales > Absconditicoccaceae > UBA5124. Next base: position 474 of record CAZZEA010000142.1, read on the forward strand.
TTTTCTGGCAGTATTCCTGGTTCTTCCAATGATATTGTTGATTCTTGTTTGCTTAAATAATCTTGGAAAAACATGTTTTCTTGCGTTTCGCCCACTTTTTCTCCTTTTCGCAAAAATCCTAGCAAAATAATACTTGTTGCTATCAAAAATTTGATTATATCGCTGAACAAGATCTTATTTGTTGGCATACCGTTGGATGTTATCTAAAATTGATTGTTCATTATTTCCTCTTATATTGAAAACAATGATTTCATCAAGAGAAATACACTCTGCATATACGGATAATAAGAATGCATATCAACCAATAATTATTTTGGGTTTGTTGTTTTTTAGTTTAAAGATGTTTTTTCCAGCTCATCAGGTGATGTTTTCTGCTACTATGGTGTAATAATTGTGTAAGTTGTTTTTGTACAGTGTTTCAAATAGTTGTTTGGATTCTTCTTTTCTTGTGGATGCGATGAAGAAAGAATTGGATAGATTGGATGGGTTGGGTTTGTTGGTTGGGATATTGTTTTGTAAATATGTGAGGATTCTGTCATAAAATCAGATTTTGATTGTTTTGATAGATTGTTGAAATTTATCATTGGGAAAAAGAATAGCTGCGGATTTGTCTGTGTTTGAGAAAAAATAGATTGTTGAAGGAAATATTTCAATAAATTCTGGCCATGAGGTGTATTGGGTGTGCTCGCTGTAGACAAAACTCATTTCTTCTCCCATCATTTTTTTCTCGATAGTAATAACGGTGTTGAAAAGGTTGTCTATGTGATCAAATTGCTTTTTGATAATTGTGAAGTCTGATTTTTCTAATTCATTTTCAAGTGTTGGAAAATTTTCCTTGATTTGTTTCCAGAGCAGATTGGTTTTGTAAAAGGTTGGATCTGTTGTTATAGGGTTGCTTTGGACTTTGTCCAAGCTGTTTCCCGTGAACAGTTGTTTACTTTCGATAAAAAGTTGTCCAATGAAGATTTGGAAAGAGGTGTAGAAGTGTGATAAGATTTGACCTGTGTTTTCGATTGTTTTGCTGTTGTTCGTAATAATTGATCAGATTTGGGTGTCGAGAGATTGTTTGTAGAGGAGTGTCTCTATGAAATTAAGGGTATAATACATATCCCGAGGACGAGATTGGAAGAGATTGTAGCTTTTATGCCATCGTTCAGCGTCAAAAAATAGAATCTCATAATCTTGATATTCGTTGATTTCATCTTGGACATACGAAAATAATCATTGATGAGTTGCTAAAACTATGGGATATCTGGTTTTTTCTTTCTTGTTTTTGATGGCGTGATATATTTGATAATCACTTTTGCTGTTGAGATCAAGCAATCCCAAACCTTGTTCTACGTGTGAATAATATTTGCAGACAAATGCGATTTCTTCGTGAGTGTGTGTTGGTTTATTGAGAAAAGCTTCAAATTTTTGATAGTCAATCATTTGATCATCTTTGAGAAATCATATATTTTTAATTCCCATAGTATTCAACATAGATTTTGCAATATTGAGTTTTTGGAGATTAGAGAAAGTCAGAATAATATTTTTGTTGGGAATAATACGTTCCAAAAAGGTTTTGAGATTGATGTTTCCTAGATAATATCTTTTTTGATTTTCTAGTTCTGAGGTGCTAAGAGTTTTTTCATTTTGTTGCGGTTGGGTGTGAGCTCCCATGATTTTGGTGAGTCTAGGGATGTCTTTGATTATCGGTTGAATTGCTTCGCGTTCGTTTGCAATGATTTTGGTGTGTACATACTTAGATAATGAGAAATTTGGATTGGATGTGAAGTGGGAGAGAATGGAATATTTGGATTGTAAGAGTTCGAGTCTTTCGATAGTTTTTTGAAAAAGAAGAAGAGCATTTCTTGTGTCCTGAAGTGCGTTGTGAGCGTTTTCTCCTGGCACAAGAACCTCTAGGGCGTAACTGGGTTGATAGTGTATCACGCCTTGTGCCAACGGGAAGGTATCAATCGTATCAGCGTAGCTGAGATCAGGGAAAAACTTATTTAGAAATACTAAATCAAATTTGATATTATGTCCAATAAGAATAGTATTGTCCGTGAAAAATGATTGAATCTGTGGAAGAATATTTTGTGGTGTTGGAGCATTTGCTATATCGTCAATTGATATTCCTGTAATAAATCAGACTATTGTTTTGAGTTCATTTAGGTCTTTGGTTGGTTTTAGAAGACTAGAAAATTCATTGATAACTTTGCCCGTGGGATCGATTTCGACGATTCCTATCTGGATTGGTTCATCCTTGGTGAAATCAAGTCCTGTGGTTTCGAAATCGAGACCTATATATCTATAGTTTGGATTGAGATTCATGAATTGCTTGAATTGTTAAAAATTATTTTCTAGAATTGTGTTG
>CAZZEA010000143.1:0-2802 GCA_964652925.1 uncultured Candidatus Peribacteria bacterium
CTGTGGAACATATATCTACTTAGTGGTGCATTTGGGTTGAAAATAAACATTAAAATACTTTTTCTTGATTTTCTATAAAAATTAGTTATAATTAACTTGTTCACGATGGGTGTAGAGAGCAATGATCTTTCTCCCCTACGAAGAGTCCTGTTCATCTTGTGTGACGGGATTTTTCTTTTCTATAAAATATCTTAGATCCTCTAATACTTGTATATCTGCTCAGGCAGATTTTTTGAGAAGTTTAGATGCTTTTTCTCTGTGGGGAATTAAAACTCTTCATAAAACACCTCTCTTACGTAAGATATCTACTAAAGTATTGTAGTCACCATCTCATGTTGCTAAATAAAATTTTTGAAGTCATCCCTCTACTAGATCAAGAATACTATGAATAGCTATATCAATATCTACGTTTCCTTTTATTTCTCCATTTGGCAATATCATGGTTTCTTTGAAGATTACCTTGTATCAGTATTTATTCAGCTGATTGTAAAGTGTTTCGTATTTAGCCATATATCAAAAGAATATTTTGGCTGAATCTATTTCAAATTTCTTTTTTGCATATCATAAAAAGTTTTCCCAATCTATAATTCGTCACATATCTTGAGTTGATTTATGTATGTTTTGGGCGTCGATATATAAAATTTTCATAAAAAAGAGAGGAATAATATAAATTCCTCCAATTATATTTTTAGTTTAAAATGAAATCAAGGGGAAAATAGGAAAAGGTATTTATAACTCTCTATTTTTTCTTTCATTTCTTTGGCTATGTTTTCTGGCGTATCAGTGGAAAAAATCTTTATATTTCCAAATTTTTTATAGATATCAAAACGTTTTCTAAATTTTTGTCTTTCTCTTTCTTCATTTAATCCAAAGCCCCTGGATAATTGTCTTTGTACTACAATTTCTGTACTTTTACCTTTGGATTCAGAGGGGAGGAGTAAAATAGAGAAGCCTTTTTTGATTGTTCTTTTGTGTTTTGTTGTTAATTTATCTAGATTCTCGTGTACTAAAAATCCTGAAGAAAGGATAAAGACTGTTTCTTCTGTATTTTCTTCCAGTAGGTTATAGAATAAGTCTGAATTTTTTTTGCAGTAATCTTCGTATCATTGTTCTGGAATATATGTGGAGATATTTCCTATTTGTTTGCAAAATTCTCTATCTAAATCGATAAATTTATAATTCAAAAGTTTGGCTAAAATTTCCCCAGATGTCGATTTTCCTACTCATCAAGGACCTATAATAAAGATATTCATATTTGGAATTATATATAAAATCAGATTTATTTATTTCTCATTTTACCAATAGTAATCGATCCGATAAGTAATATATTGATTGTTGCTAAGTAGATAGGGAAAGCGAGTTCTGTAAATCAGAATGTTTTGAGTGCAAAGAAGCTTGTAAGTGCTGAAAATAATCCTCCTAAAAAGGCAGAGATGGATTCTGTATCTGGATGTTTTCGTCCTTTGACTAAGGTTGGAATTGCTGCGAATCCGTCACTTGCGATAGCAAAAATAATAGCTCTATTGCTGGATCCTTTGTAATAGCCCGTAAAATAAGTGCTAATGCTGAAAAAATTCCACAGATATAATCAGATTTTTCTAATTTCCAGTATGCTTTTTTGTTTATAAAAGAAACTAAAAATACTAAAAAAGGACCAAATCCAGACATAAAAACAGGAAGAACTACTCGACGAATTCTATCTGATAATGCAGCAATATTTGATATCATTGGAGCTACTGATCGTATTAATCGACTAATTCTGTTTGGTTTTGCTTTACCTTTGATGGTATTTTTGAGATAATTTATTACTCACGCTAAACTTACTAAGGCTCATAGAAGTACGAGATATTGCATAAGAAAAATCATTTATTTGATAAATTTTTGGACAGTATCTCTTTTGTAAAATATTTTTCAATTTGAAAAAAATAGAGGAAAAAATCTCCTCTATTTTGTTTTATAAAACTTTCCAATATAACCATTCAGGACAGTAATGTCCCACTTGTTTGCCATCAATTATTTTTGGCATTTCTTGTTCAGGATCTATTTGGAAAAGTTCTTTGGCTTTTTTGGAAAAACAGTTTATTGGCCTTTTATCTTCATCTGTCGAAAAAAAACAATTTTCACAGATTTTATCTGTTTCTCCTTTTGTTGGAAGATGATAAACATCGTTTGTGTTTTCACTTTTTTTGTGCTCGTAATATAGTACTTTGAAGTCAACTTTTTCTCCAACAAATTTATTTCCTCTTAATTCCATTGTTTTTGTTTTTAGGTGTTTATATTAGGGTTTTATTTTAGTTCAACTTGTTGTGTGGTAATTTCTTTGCCTGCGATTCTGGATCCTATGATCGAAAAAGTTTCTGGAGCTCAGGTGGTGTAATAGGCTGTTTGTCCACCTGTCGTGAGATTATTTTTGATTTCTGGATGTCTTTCGAGGTAATCACCGAACTGAATCGCGGCTTCTTTCGAAGGATCTACGATATCTCCGATAAAAAATCTTTTGATATTGTTGATAATGATAGGGAAGTGGGTGCAGCCCAAAATAAGCGTGTCAATATTACGAAATTTATTGATATGTTCTTGTACTATAAAATCTATTTCTTCTTGTCTATTCTCACCAGATTCTACGAGATCAACTAATTTTGGAGCCATAACGAATTGAAAGTCAGGATTGTTTTTTCCTCCAAATTTATGGAAAAGATCAGTATAAATATTTGATAAAATTGTCGCTTGGGTAGCGAGTATTCCTATTTTTTTATTGGTATCGTCTTTGAGAATTTTTTCTACACCAGGGATGGTAATAGA
>CAZZEA010000144.1:0-2772 GCA_964652925.1 uncultured Candidatus Peribacteria bacterium
GTCATCATTTTGTTCATGTTATGGTTGGTAATGTATTGTCGTGAATTATAGTTTTTTCTATATGATTTGAAAAGTTGTAATCGTCATAAAAAATTGTAGTTATGTTGCTGTTTGCATTAATATTTTTAAGATTTATATTGAAATTTAATGTGTCATTTCATGTAAGAGTTCAATTTATTGTTTGTTGAAGATCTCAAGTTATACTATATTTTAAAGGTGTATTTATATTGTTTTCTATACGAGTTTCAATTTCTGTTGTCGTTGTGTATTTTGGTAGAATTATACGGTTGTTGTGATAAGATAGGTTATCGACAATACTATATTTTGTATTACTTGTGTTTGTTTTTCATAGAAATTCTACATCTCATCTTCCTATCAAAGCTATACAGTTTCCGCTAAATACCATTTGATCAATTACTGCATATTTTCATCAACTTAAAATATATATTGTGTTTCATGTTACTAATTGAGGTAGTACTTTTATGTTTTCAAAATTTCAGGTAAGTTCAATAAAATTCATATTTTGCTTTGTACAAGAAGTTTCATTATATCACGTCATGTTTTTCGTATATGCTGTTGTTCCGCTATAGAGAGCATCAAATATATCTCCTGTTGTTGGTCATTGACTTCGAAAAAAATTGTTTATATAATTATCTGTATTTCGTGATGATAATCATCCTACTTCTCGTGCAGAAGTTTTTGTTATTATAAAAATTACACCTAATCCAATCAGAAATCAGATAATAATGTGTTGAATATACATAATTTTCTTTAAATGTTCTTTTCGTTTTATTTTTTTCATCAAAATAACCATATCATATAAAGATATTCCTATTATATGGTATTTATTTTTTTTGGCTATTTTGATGATAGAAAATTTGTTTTTTTGCTTGCTTTTTTTGTTTTTTGTGTTTTAATATGTTTTATCTAGGATTGTTTTTATCAATATATGCTTTCATTTCGGAAAGAGATGTGAAATACCTTTTTGTTATAAAATTGTGTGAACTATACCTTCAATCGATAGTTTTATATAAACTATATGTTTTTCCGTTTGGAGCAATATGAGGAGCACTTACTCGTTTTGTGTCTATTGTGGTATCTGTCGTTGTTGGTGTATTTGTATTGTTTGTATCTTCTTTCTGAACTTGTTCTAATAATTTTCTTAATTCCTCCAAAAATGATGTTGTTGATGTTTTAGTGCCTTTACCTTCTGTCGTTATTGTGTATGTTGCAGATATTCAATTTGCTACTACTACTGCATGAGTTGATTCATTGTATTGATCACTTGAATATAATTGTATGTAAACTATATCTCAATTTTTTACCACTCCAGAATTGCTATTTATTTTTGAATCATTTATAAATAGATTTCCTGTTGAAAGACGGATAGGTATTGATGTGTTATTGCTTAATCATCAAATAACTATTTCATTTGAAGTATATGTTGTATTTCTTTTTGCGTTTGTTGTTTTTGTAAAAGCAAATTGGTTTGGTTCTGTGTCTATTGTTGTTTCTTGTGGTTGTTGTGGAATTGTGATAGAAATAGGAGATGATCGTTGACTAACGTTGCTTACTTTGTCTTGAGATTGAATTTTGATAGAAATCCAAGAATTATATTGTACTTCAGATTTTAATATATTTAGATAAGTCACATCAGTAAATCATTCTTTTACTTTTGTGTATTGGTTGCTAATTTCATAATTATATCCTTTGATACCAGAAATTTCATCTGTAGAAGGATTTCGTTTGATGATATAGTAGGTACTATTTTCGATTTGTTCAATAATAACTGGTGTACTTGGTGCTGTTTGATCTATAGTAAAGGTATGAGCGCGTACAAAAATTTCTCCCGTATTTTGTGTTTGTAGAGTAATATAAGCTGTTTTTTGTCCGTTATTTTCTGTAAAATTTCCTGTTATTGTATGTGTTCCAGCAGCTAATGACAATGTTTTTGCTCAATCTAATCATGTTAATGTTCCTGTGGAGTTTTTGTTTGTTGTGATTGTAGCTTCAAATATATTGTTCATAAATGGATTACTAAAGAAAACAACATTGAATGGTATAGCATCTTTTGGTTGGGTAAATAATTGTGTTTTTGTATTTTCTTTGTTTCCATAAATATCTTGGCTATAATAACATATTGTCCTATAATCCGTAGTTCATAGTGTATAAGATATAGGTACTGTAGTTCATGAAACATATGGTATGTATCAAGATGTTCAACAAGAGTTAACATTTCGTACTCATATAAGTGTTTTGTAATGGCTTGTTCCTGTAGACGTATCGTTGTATAATAATTCAAATGATTGGTAACTTCACGTAGTGATTATTGTTGTTGGTGCTGTTGTATCTATATTAAGTGCATATGCTTTTATAATTGTAGATCTATCGTTTCTGTCTGTTAAAGTAAGTTCACAGAATCATGTTCAAATGTTGTTTACTATTGGTTGAAATGAAATTCGATTGTTTGTTATTTGACAATATCATTTTGATCAAGAACTTATAGTAGCTGTAATAGAAGTATTATATTCTGGATCTTTAACTTGTGAACCAGATTTTCGATCTCATGTTGCTAATTTGTTTGTTGTATTTTGGCTTATAATAAAATCATTTGCAATTGGATTGAGATATGGTCGATATCAAGTTGCTATTTGACATTGGCGTCATGTATTAACATTATTTACTCAAGTTGCTCATTGAGCATCTCGTAAATAATAAGAAAATTCATAAGCTCCAGATTTTGTACTAGATGTTGTGAATGTTAGTCCTGTT
>CAZZEA010000145.1:0-2742 GCA_964652925.1 uncultured Candidatus Peribacteria bacterium
TTTGATTTTTTGTTTTATATTCCTATATTTCTGTTGTTTTATTGTGGATGTTTACTGGCAATGAGAATCATCAAAGGATTCTTCCGTAATATAAGTATTTTTTTGTTTGCAGGAATATTCTCCTTGGCAATAATTTTTTTGGTTAAACACCCAGATCTACTTCAAGCTAGTGTCCTAAATGCAACAGAACTTTCTCTAATCAAAGCAAACAAACGAGATATTGCTTATAAGCAAGATGAAAAAGTTTTGGATTTATTTTTCTCTTCGTCTATCTCAAAATTTCCTATTACCATAACACTAAGCCATTCTCCTGAAATTTCATTTGACATGCACAATATATCATGACAATGCCCTTTCACTATTTTTGACTCCCGTCAAGAAGTTACTATTATTTCTGTAGACTGTCCAAGCTTTGATTATAACGAAAGCATTTTAATACTTCCTTTTGATGGAGAATCTAAAGATGTTCTGGTTGAAGAGGCTTATTATACTACCAACTGAAAAAAAGAAAACTTTTCTATAGGAAACATATCCTCACAAACAGAACATAGCAAATAACCATTTTTTATACTGTATACATCTTATGAAAAAAATATTTCAACATTTTGTTTTCATCGTTATTTCTTGCATTTTTGCCGGATTCACTTATGGGCAGCAACAACCTGCGGCGTTTATTGTTCAAGTAGAGCCTAGCTCTTTTGATATTAATGTACCTGTTGATGTGGTTATCAAAGCTGTAAAATCAAATTGAGATGTTATAAAAGATTATGAATGAGACGTATTTATTGATGTTGAGTGAAATCTGGATATGGCTGATTACACAGTTCCTAGCCAGGGCTTATACACTTTCGTGCCTCAAGATCAATGAATTAAAACCTTTTCGAAATGACTGATTATAAAAAAATCTGGAACTTTTGTTGTATTAGCTTCTCAACTCGATGATGAAACTATAAAATGAGAAAAGACAGTTATTGTTTGAACATCCAAAGACAATGAAAATATAACAAAAATAGTTATTAATTCACCTACCAAAAATGGTATAGAGAAGACTGAAGTATTGGAGGTTATTTGATGATCATCTGATTTACCAAACTCCCCTTTTGAAATATATATCAACAATCAATTAGCTAGCCAATGAATAACCTCTTCTGTATGATGATTTACTGCTTATGTAACATGACTTATCCAATGAGAAAATTCATTGCAAGCCAAAATTTTGGATATTAATAATGTCATTTTGGGAGAATCCGAATTGATTCCATTCACTTATCTACCATTTACAGACGGGACATTCAATAGTGTCCAAGTAATACCCGGCAATTCTATAAAAGCTGGTACAAAAGTAACGTTTAGAATTTCAACAAGCGATGTTGTCACTTCAGCAACTATAAAATTAAGCAATGGGAGATCTGCCCCTATGGATCTCATCTCCGCTTGAGTATTTAGTAAAGAAATTCTTATTGATACTGAAGGTAAAATAGATGTTTGACTTGATTTACTAGTGGCATGAGAAAAGAAAGAATATACCAATATCACAAAATTAATCGTAGAAAAAGGCACAAAAATTGGTAAAGTTAGAGTATTTTGAGATTCTGTATACAAAAATAAACTTACTCTTACTTGGGAAGTAGAATGAACAGAACCTGCAAAATATAATGTTACTTTTGGCACTGAAGAAAGCAATTTAAATGAATCTGCTATCGTAACAAAAAAAGAAATAATATTAGAAGACCTAACTATATGACAAGATTATTATTTCAGAATTATCCCTTTGGATATTAATTGAGAAGTTCTTTGAGCCGCATCAGATGTTGTAAAAGCTACCGTATGAGACACTTCTGAAAGTCTATGTACTGTTCAGTGAATAGAAGTAAATGAAACAAAAATTTGAGAACGCTATTATCTTACTCGAAGTGCTGTACAAAACGTAGAAAAATATATAATTTATAGATCAGAACGAGCTACATCAGATATTTCAAAAATGCAAAAAGTTACAGAAACAACAGAAACCAGATTTGAATATCCTTTCAATAGATCTGCAAAGACTGAAAAATATGCGTATTATGCTGTTCAAGCTATTTGTAAAGATGGTAAAGCTCTAGTGATTCAAGATGTCAAAAAAATACAAACATGACCCATGGAGAACTTTTTATTATTACTGTTTATTGTAATATTCTTGTATAGTAGCTATAGACTATCTTATATGCAAAAATAAAATTTTATATAAAACTTTGTCTTATGATAGATTTTCCAAAACAATACAAACAAACAAAAACAAACAGCCAATATACTACATCATCACAAAACTGATTTTTTTTCAATCCAGAACAATATACTGACGCTTTTGATATCCAACAATTGTTCAGATTATTTCTTTTGGATTCTATCCATTTTTTGTATTACAAACACCACATTGATTGATGATATTTTTTTCCAAACAACTTATATCATCAAAAAGATACCATAGAAACTTCTACATCTTTTTTAAAGAAGCAACTTAAACAATTCTGACTTCCTTTTTTGATCTCTGGATTGAAAACACATAAAGATTTATCTTTTTCTTTTTTACTTCAAGAGTTTTTTGCTGAACAATTCCGTAAAGGGGTTATTTATGAAGATCGTTTTTTGGTATATCGAAGCCCAAAACACCAAACGCCTGTTCCCTCTGATCTAGTAGAACACATTTCATGTAATAAGAAACATTATACTATAAAATATTTCATAAGCACCAAAAATCATTCT
>CAZZEA010000146.1:0-2732 GCA_964652925.1 uncultured Candidatus Peribacteria bacterium
TTTCAACAAACATTTGCAATTACCCAGATCACCGTTTACGGTACTCTGGGTTTTTTTAAACGATAGAATCCGCATTCCAATCTACCTTAAAATTTCTTCCTACAAGATTCAATTTGGTATAGACAATATCCATAAAATTTCTTAGATCTTTGCCTTTGAGGATAATATTATACCTATATTTCCCAAAAATTTTATAAATCAATGGTGGCGTAGAATAAGTTTCCAAATCATTAAGCTGATATTTTTCTTTGAGGTAGAGGAGTTCCTTGTGGAGTTTATCTACCTTACTAAAAACCTTTTCCTCTATCTCGTTTTTGTAAAGAAGGACACAGAGGTCAGCGAATGGTGGATAATTATGGGCTTTTCTAAATTCATTTTCTTCTTTCCAAAAACTTTCTTCATTGAGTTTACATGCCAAACGAATACTATATTGTTCAGGATTGAATGTTTGAACCACAAATTGAGCGTTATGATGATGCAAAAAGGTATGATACAACAGATTAAAATTCTTTTCCCCAACATTATAATCAGGAATATGGAGCCCCATATCTGCATTTAAGAAAATGACGAGATCTAAAGGATATGATGGAATAGCAGTAGTTAATAATGATGTTCATATCAAAATAGGATTCTGATTTAACTCATTCATAATTTTTTCGATTTTGTTTGCAGAGTTTGCTTTTTCTGATTCGATTATCAACGATTTTGCTCCATATTCTTGCATCAAATATTCTTGTACTTTCTGGGTTCCCATACCATATCATTTGATATTATGTCCATGACAGTGAGCACAACTTTTTTGTACATTATATTGAGTTTTGCAAATATGACAGAGTCAAATCTGATCTCCGCTTTCCAACTTGTGATAACTGACACTGACAGAACACTTCTTACACTGTGGCACAAATCAGCAATCGCGACAGATAATCCCACTAGAAAACCCTTTTTTATCCATAATAATCCCGATTTTCTTGCCCTGTCTCAGGTATTTAGCAATTCCCCTTTGTGCCAATGTCGAGAAAAAATGCTCAACTTCTTGAGTCATATCTACGAGGAAAATATTTTTTTCCTTATCATTGATCGTATGAGAGAATTGTTCGTAGTTCATTTTCTATCTAAAATAAAACATAACTTCATCAGCGCCATTAAAGAGTTTCTTTTTTCTCCAGTCTTTTGGGAGAAATGTTTTGTATTCTCTCCACGAAGTTATAAAACCACCTCAAGTACTTTGTCCTATATGAGAAATCAGATGTGTGTAAATGTTTTTGAGATCATTGCTGGTCAATCTTTTGCCATACGGAGGATTGCAAACAATGGTTAATAGTTGAAGATTATAGGGGAGAAGAGGACTAGTAATATCATACTGACTAAAAATTATCGTATCAGAAACTCTAGCTTTCTCCGCATTAGTTTTAGCTATCTCTAGCATTTTTTCATCACTATCACTACACAAAATCTGATATTTTTTCTCGGTATATTGTTTTTTCTTCGCATCTGCTACTACATTTTCAAAAACACTGCTATCATAGGTTTTCCATTGCTGGAATGTAAAAGTTCTCGATAGTCCAGGCGCAATATTTCTTGCCAGAAGCGCCGCTTCGATTCCCAGAGTTCCCGAGCCGCAAAACGGATCCCAAAAGGGACTACTATACTTCCAGTTGCTTAGCACGACCAGCGCGGCTGCCAAATTTTCCTTGAGCGGCGCTTCCCCGGTTTGACTTCTATATCCTCTTTGGTGCAAAGGAGCTCATGAGGAATTGATAAAGATCGAAGCTTGGTTATTGAGAATCATCACAAAAACTTCGATAGATTCTTTCTGAGCATCGATTTCTCACTTGGTATCGGGAGATATTTGTTTGAAAATAGCTTTATTGGTAATAGCTTGGATTGTTCTCGTGCTTTCCAGCTTTGATCATTTTGTATGGACGCTAACAATTACGTTTTGTCCCTCATTCACATAATTCTTCCAATCCACTTTTTGCACCAAATCAAATAACTGATCAAAATCAAAACACGGTCAAAAGATTGTTTCTAGATAAACTTTATTGGCAATTCTACTTCGTAAATTAATTCTCATCATATCAGCAAAAACCCCATCCACATACACTCAGGTTTCAAAACTATGATGAGGCGTAAGTCCAAGATATTTTAGTTCATTTTGTACTAATTTACTGAGTCCAAATGGACAACTTACAAAAAAACGCATGGAGTTTAATATTATGATATAGAATTTAAAAATCTGATTTGATTTTACTTTAGTTCCAAGATTCTGGTTTTTTTTACTTCGACAAAAAATATTCTTCTTCATCAAAGACGAAAACTATAATCTGGAGCTTTTGTATTTATTCAAATTTTGAGTTTATCTTCTAAAACTACTTCTTTGTATTGTTCCGAATATCAAAATTTATTGTTTACATCTCGTCATAGAAGTTCAAAAAATTTATCTATAAATTGTTGTCTAGTATTTGTCTCATTGAAGTTTCAAGAAATATAATCTTTGAGATTATATCTAAACTGTTCCACTAATTCCTTTAATTCTTTGAGTTGTTCCATATTGTTTTTTTGATGGTAAGTAAATTTATTTTAATTATAGTAATATCATATTTTTTTTCCAATCCTTTTGATAAAGAATTCCCATTGAAATAAAAGTTTATAAAAATAGAAATTAAACCAAACTAATCTAATAAACAATAACATGTAGGAAAACTTGGCGTTGTTTACACTTAGGAGAT
>CAZZEA010000147.1:0-2729 GCA_964652925.1 uncultured Candidatus Peribacteria bacterium
TTGACGATTTGTAATTTTTCTTTTTTGGAGAGCAAATGTTTCATTTTGTAGAACCAAAATAAAAGGTAACAAGGTATCAAACAAATATTCTATAAACGCATCATCATCCAAAAGTTTTTCTAATAATTTTTTTATTCTAGGAATTTCTTTTTCCTTGTACCACTGGAAAATTCATATTTAACTTCTGCAAAACGAATTTTTTCTCCCTGGTACAAATTTTTGATTGAAGGATACCTTCTAGCAATAGTCCTAGAAAAATTTTTTACAAATCCATCAAGAAGCACTTCTCCAAATTCTTCTTTTATTAAGTTAAACATAGCCCAAAATTCTGGAGAATACATTAGAAATGTTTTTGTTTTACCTTTCTTCTGTATTGTAACTGGGTATCTTAACTTAACTACTACATCTCCATCCAAAAAAGAATGTTGTTCACCAAGATAACGATCTAAAAGATAATTACGAATTGGGAAACTGAAATAAGAATCATCAACATCTCCACAATAATTATTGAATAGACTTTCAAAACCAATAGATAAAAATTCATATTTATATTTATTGGCGAACAATTCAGAAAAAGGCGCCTTATCAAACCCTTTTTCTAATATGTTTTTTATAATCATAATGGTTATTTTTTGTATTAGTTTATATTTAATCTCATGCCAGAAATATATAAAAATACAAATAAATGTAAAGTGTTTTTGAAAACATTTCGTAATTTAAATCCACAAATTTATTTGACAAACCTAGCCCAAAATATATACATGAAATCATGAAAAAAATCAGAATTTTAATCTATAGTATAATTACTTTTCTTTGATTAGGTGCAGGGACTTATACCCATGCACAGCTTTCTGAGTTTGGAAACCAATTGTTACGTATGAATATTCCTATTCATTCTATACTTTCCAACACAGGAATCAACCGTTATGAACTCACAAGATTATTAAATGCTGTAGAGTGTAAAGATTGTATCATTCCAAATAATGAATATCTATATAGGTATACTAATTTATTTTGGCAAAAATTTGTCAAAGAACCTGGTAGGGATTTTGATGATATTTTGTACAGACAAGCAATGTACAACAAAAAAAGTTATTATTATTGTGTAGCGTATGTAGGAGATAGAACGTATATGAGGTGATACCCTGCTGAGACAAGCCCTGTGTGTGCTGGAGAGTTTTGTGGAGAAAGATTTACGACAAAAGCTGAATTTTTGCAAGTGATTATGAATATGATAGCAAAATATTTGTATTCTACATATTCTTTACATTGGAATAATGTTCAAGAACGAATTAGTGATTTGCGTAGTCGAAGTTACGAATATAAAACATTTACCAAAGATGATTTGGATACCATCAAAAAAAGAGCAAAAGATTGCTGAAAAAATATATGTTCCTTACAAAATTCCAATGAATTAAATATTTATCTCAAATATTGTATGTTTAACCTTAAGGAATGTGGGATGATTCCTTTTGAAAAAATCAAAGAATGATATTGGCCTGTGGCAGAGTTAAATCTTTTGTATAAACAACAAATAATAACGCTAAATGATGCTGTAAAATATAATATCAACGAACGTGTTGATGGAAAACTCGCTGTAGAAATACTTGGAAAAATAAATAATCTGATTTGATGTTCTTTTAATAACGACTATGATTGTGATGGAATCCCCAATCATGAAGACAGTTGTGCAAACACATATAATCCACAGCAGAGAGATTTGGATAAAGATGGCATATGAAATGTTTGTGATAATGACATTGATGGTGATGGCGCTAAAAATCCAGTATGAATAGTTGATGAAAACGATAATATCAATATTGCTTTATGGACAAAAGAAACTGATAATTGTTTGTTTGTAGTAAATCCCGATCAATCAGATTTGAATTGAAATGAAATCTGAGATACTTGTGAAAAAACCTCTCCAAAACTATCACTTAGTATCGCTATACAGAAAATGGAATGAACTCTTCCAAAAACTATTACTTTTGGAGCTCTAAGTAAATGACCAATTTCTAGTCTCAATTGGGATTTCGGTGATTGAACTATTGGATCGTGATCTCAAGTATCTCATACATATTTTACTCCAGGGCTTTATACAATTCGTTTATTTGCCAAAGGAAATTGAGCAAATGATGCTTATGCAAAAACAACAATAATTGTTGGTAGAGACCCAAATGAAAAACAAGGACTTTTCCCTATAAATAATCCACTTATTTGATCTGTATGATGAGAAAGATCTTTTTCCTTGTCAGCATTAGGAAAGCACGATTCATATCAACGAACCATAGGAAACATAGAAATAACAACACAAAATCCTGTTCTCAAAAAGAAATTTACCGAAGCGGCAACGTATCCAATAATTGTAAAAGCCATAAACAAGTGAAATATTGTTGCTGCCACGATGTTTTCTTTTGCAGTATGACAAGGTAATTATTGAAGTATGATGATACCATCAAACATTACTCCAGAAAAATTTGAAACTATTCGCTTTGAAACAAAACTAGCGAACTTTCTGCCGTCAGCAATATCTCGTGTATTTTGGGATTTTGGCGATGGAAATAAAATCGAAACAATAGATACAAATATGAGTCATGAATACAAAACTATTGGTAGAAAAGTGATTTTGCAAACAATATATCTTCGTGATGGAACAAAACTCCAAAATATGGTAACGCTATTTGTTTCGTCTACAAACCTATTCTCTTCTTATTGATTACAATTATTAC
>CAZZEA010000148.1:0-2714 GCA_964652925.1 uncultured Candidatus Peribacteria bacterium
GTTACTAATTATATTCTACTTACGTAATGGTGCAATAGTTATGATAATTTTTCTTAACTTAAAGGAGGTATTTATTATGAAAAAATTAAGTCCTATACTATTTTTGCTAGTGGCTAGTATTATTGTTTTTTTCCTTATCAATAATGAAAGGAAAGTTGTTTATGATCAAAACTTGGATTTTGATTTTAAGCTTAGTAAATTAGAATGCGGTTCTTCTTTTATGGTTTCAGAATTAACACATCAAGATGTTATTCAGAAATTTATAAAAGATATGAAAAAGAAGTCTTCTAAAGTTTCTCTTGGTACAAGGAGTTTTGATTTTTTGTATTTTGGAGAAGATAACGGAAAATTTGTTTTGTCGGGTCCTGTTATTTTAGAAAGAAAAACTATTTATGAAGTAGATTTGTCTTTTTCTGAAATTGCCCCTGGTGGTTATACAGCTAATTTTATTTCAGTGAAATTGGTTTGTAATTAACTTTACATTGTGTTTTAAATCCCTAGAATTAATTTGTTTTAGGGATTTTTTTATTATGCTAACTGAGCTTATCAACCGTTATTCGTTTGAAGAAATTGTGGCTATAGAGGAATCTGATAGACAATTTTTGGCATTGAAGTCGGCTTGGGAATTGATTAAAAATCGTTATTTTGGTGGTGTTAGCACTAGCGTTATAAAAGAAGTGTTCTTGAAGGCTGTGATATATAATGCATTGATAAGCTATCAAATAGCTTGAAGTTGAGAGTTACGATGGGAAGAGTTTGCAGGGAGGTTGAAATCTGATTTTGATGTATTGTTGTTGGATTTTTTACAAGGAAAAGCTAGTTTAGATCGATGGTATAATTTGATGATCACGTCAAAATACAATAAAAGGTTGTACAATATTAAATTGAAAAGACTTAAAAAAATTTCTGAATTTTCTCTCCAGTCTATGGATTGGTATTATGAACATATGGTTGATTTATGGCAAGATTTATCAAAAGCAATGTCAGTTTCTATTTGGTCTAAAACTCTTTCTTTTGGGGTAAAAATGTTTGGATATGCGGCGAGGTTTGTTTTTGAAAAATTTATTCCGTATCCTTTGAAAATCAGTATTCCTGTGGATTCTAGAATTAGAAAATTATTTTTGGCTATTTATGGAGAGCTTTCTGATAAGGAAATTATCGAAAAAACATATGAATTTTCTCAAAATTCAGGGATCTCTCCACTTCATTTAGATAGTCTATTTTGGGTCAAAAGATAGAAATTTCTCTTGCAATAAAAGTGTGAAAAGTTATACAAATCATACTTTATATTTTTTTTATTATTATTATGCAGATAGATTCAAAACATCCAGAATGTTCAAATATTCAAATTTTTGGTAATGTTGTTGTTGGGGCTAAATGACAAATAGTAATCCCCAACGAAGTGAGAAAAATGATTGATCTTAATCCTGGAGATAGTATGATAGTTACTGTTAAACATGGTAAAGCTATTTGACTTGTTAAATCGACTGATTTAGCGTCTTTTGTGGAAATGATGCAAGAGGAGTTGGCTAGGATTAAGGGTTTGTAAAAATTCGGATTTCTTCACTTTGTTTGCAGTGATTGGTAGTTGTTTTAAATTTTAAGTGATTTATTAAAAATGAAAAAGAAAATTGTTTCGTTGATAGTTGTTGTTCTGTTTGTTTTGTTGTTGGCGTGATGTTGAAATGGAAACGAAAATAATAAACAGAATTTCTTTGTTGATGTTGTTTCTTTTGGGACAGATAATCAACAAGTATATATTACCAAACCTGGTAAGGTTTCTGGAAAGCAAGATATTGTAGTAAGTTCTCAAGTTGCTGGTAGAGTAAAATCGATAGAGCAAAAAGATGGAACTTTGGTATCTGGAGAACAACTTGTTATTGCTATTTCTGATACTGTGGCCAATTATGGTTTGCAACTTCAAAGAGCAAAAAATGCAGTAAGTAGAGCTTCTTTGCAAAAAGAACAAACTAAAGTTTCTTTGGATAAATCTTTGACAGATGTTGAATTGGCGCTCGATGTAGCCCAAAATAACTTGGCTGTTAGTAAAATTACGACAGAACAATCTTTGAAAAAAGCTGAACTTGATTTTTCTAGTGCTATGGCTCAGTCTGAAAATATTTATCTTCAATTTGATTTGGAAAAAAATAATGCACTCAATGTGATTGATAGTATTTTGAATAAAATGGATAGTTATTTATGAGTGACAGATGAATATAAAAATGTTAATTGGTTTTCAGAACCTTATTTGTGATGAAAAGATACAGATGCAAAAGCAAATGCAAAACAATATGTTCTCGATTTATATGAATTTAGAGATGAAATTAGTCAGATTTCGGCAAATACTAATGATGCAAATGTTGTTCTTAGTGGTGTAACTTTGATCGAAAAATGATATAATAAAGCAAATCAATTGCTGGATACTATGAAAACAGTAATAACAAATTCTATTGTAACAACTGTTCTTCCTCAAGCGATGCTTGATGGATATAGAGCAACAGTAGATTGATTACTTTGATCTTTACAGTGATCTAAGACAGCTCTTTCTGCTTATCGTAGGCAAGTCAATGCTTTGTTGACCCAAGGAACATGAAATCAGTTTGTTGAAATAACAAAAACACAGGCTCAAATTGGATATGATATAGCTCGTGTTAATTCACACAACACCCTTTTTTCTACTGAAGTTGGTGTAAAAAGTGCTGAAACAAATTATG
>CAZZEA010000149.1:0-2713 GCA_964652925.1 uncultured Candidatus Peribacteria bacterium
CTTCAAAAATCGATGGTTGAATTGCTAAAATTCCTTTTTCTCTTTCGGTAATTTTGATGTCATATTTTTTTTCTAAATTTTGGATAAAAGTGATATATTGCTCGGGAACTTTGAGTTCATACGAAATTTCCATAACATATTTTCATGCAGATAAGTCTTTTATATTAATAATATCTCATCGTGATTCTTTTACAATATCATCATTTTTATCTTTAATTTTAACATATTTGGAGACGAAACCGTCGACTTTGTCAAATGAGGTATTTGTATCCCAAGCGTAAATATATCCAGATTTAAATGTATTTATAAGATTGTGTTTTTCGATAGTTTGCTGTAGTCAGGTACTTACATTAGAAAGCCACACATTAATTGCCTGCTTTTTGGTAAATTCATCAAAATTATTTACTACGCTTCTGATAATATTTGTTTTATTTTTCGCAAAAAAATCTTTTACCTCTTTGGTATAAATTTCTTTTTTATTTCCACGAACCTCTCATCTGAGAAGATCAACTGAAGCATTGAGAAATTGTCGTTCCCAAATTATCTCCCTAAATCCAGGAAAAATTTCTTCTATGGTATCAGATCTAATAAAAATCACTCATTTGATATATTGGTGAAGTAATTTCTCGTATAATTCTGGTGCCATCGTTTGTTTTACTTTTCGCATTTCATAGGTTTCGTTGAACATTTTCTCGTAGAGATTTTTGAGATTTTTAGCGTCTATATCGGTAAATCAAAATTTATTTCCCGCAATAAATCATATCTTGCGATCTGGAAGAAATGAAGAAGTTCGCTCTGGAGCTTCGATACGCGTACGATATGCGATAAAGTCGGGATAGTAAGAATCAACTATTTCCAGATTTTTGATATGTCATTTGTCCATAGTAATAAATGCAAACGACCCAAAAAATCATCAATTCGGTCTTTTTTCGTTGGTATTTTGGAGTATAACTAAGTAATTATAGGGTTTATTTTTTCCCATCAAATCAAAGAATTCTGATTTATATTTTCGTAAATCTGCTATAAAATCCATAACTTTTTCATATCACGCGAATCCCATTTTTTGAAGATAGTTTTTATTTTTTTGCATATATTCTCGAGTTTCTTCTATTTGTTGTTCTTTGGTAATAAGTATGTTTTCTCCTTTGAGATATCACTTAATAATATTATCCAAGGTTACGAGAAAATGAGATACGCTTTTGTCGATAGGCAGAAAATAAATAGCTATTTGTTGGAGGTCCTCTTTGAACACATCGATTTTATCTTTCTCAAAAAGAAACAATGAAATTTTGTGATAGAAAAGTATCAAAGAAAACCCAATTCCCAAAAGAATAAAAAAAACGACACCGACTGCTTGCAGTGGCTTTCGTGTTGATGTGTTTTTTTTCTCTATTCAAAAAAATTTCATTAATTGATGAAATATAAATCACCTTTTTATAGAAATTCGACAAGACATTGCAAATCTGATTTTGCTTTGTTTTTTGGTGGTAGATATATAATATAATAGAGCAAAAGAGAAATAGACTATTTACCTATGTCGTTATGCGACCATTTACCTATTTACCTATATTTATGAAGCCAGTAGTATTCGATGACGATGCAATAGCAAATTATGCCAAAGAGAAAAAAATTCAACCCTTCAAAGTGAAGCAGATTTTTTATGAAATATACAAAAATCAGAATATTGAATTTAATGAAATGACTACTCTTTCCAAGGAAATGAGAGCTGAATTAGCTGAGAAATTCATAGCAATTTCACTAGACGTGGATCAGATCAAAGAAGATAAACAAACAACTAAAATCTGATTTAAAACTCACGATGGACATTTAATTGAAAGCGTAATTATCTATCATCGACAACCTGCAAAACATGTAAAAAATGATACGCCAAAAATAAATAGAATTACTTTGTGTATTTCTTCACAAGTTGGATGTCCTGTGAATTGTCTTTTTTGCGTAACAGGAAAACTTGGCTTTACAAGAAATCTTTCTCGAGATGAAATTATTTCACAAGTTCTTTACGCAAATAATTATATCAAAAAAAAGTTTTGAAAAAAAGATGATAACACATTACACGCTGTGAGAAATGTAGTTTTTATGGGTATGGGGGAACCACTTTTGAACTACGATAATATGAAACATGCTATCCAAGTAATGCTCCAACAAGATAGGCTTTCGTTGTCCAAAAGACATATAACAATTTCTACCGCGGGAATAATTCCAGGAATTAAGAAAATGGTAACAGACGTGATAGATGTGAAACTTGCGATATCACTTCACGCGCCAAATCAAGAACTTCGTGAAAAAATTATGCCTATCGCAAAAACATTTAAACTCAATGATTTGATGCGTTCGATTGATGAATATGTAGAAGCAACCAACAATAGAATTTTCTATGAATATATTATGATCAAAGATATAACAGATAAACCAGAACTTGCAAAACAACTTTGTCAGTTGCTTCGCGGAAGATTAGCTCATGTAAACTTGATTCCTTACAACACAAATCCAGCTATTAAACTTGGTGAAAGCGATATGGAAACTATTCGTGAATTCCAAAGAATTTTGGAGAAGTTTGGGATTACCACAACCGTGAGAGATTCTATGTGAAGAAGTGTAAAATCTGCCTGTGGACAATTGGGATTTGAAAAAGTTAATAAAAAAAATGAAAATAATGAGGATGAAGATGGTTAAAATTCTTTTTTTTGTCTTT
>CAZZEA010000150.1:0-2662 GCA_964652925.1 uncultured Candidatus Peribacteria bacterium
TATATCCAGTTGCTGGTTTGTCTTGGTCGTATGTTTCTGAACCAGTTAATCTAAAATATTTACGAATCTTGTATAAAAGACTATCATCATCGGTATTTATACTGTCGTTTTTTAATACTTTTGCTAAATCTGTTTTTTGTTCTTGGTTAAGTTCTTCTCATTCAAATTCTGTTCAGTAATAAAATCATTCATTTCCTTGTCCATAGGTGTTTGTTATTCCTCATACGAAAAAAAATCCTATTAATGCTATTAGTGTGTATAGATATTTTCTTCTGTATATTGATATTAAATTGCTCATAGTATATGATAAAAAATGTAAAATATTATATTCCTGGTTTTAGTAACACTTCAAATATAAGCCAGAATATTGAGCTAACAACAACTCGGCTTAATCATATTCATATCAGTGCAATTGCCGCAAACTTAACTCATTTCAGTCCTTCTTTGTATTTTGCATCATCTCAAGCAGCTGTTAAAATAATAATTCCATGGTAGATGATGTATACTAACGCTATTAAGCTTAATAATCATAATGCGTAATTAATAAGGTTTTTTATGATTGCAAATGTTTTTTCCCTAGCCGCAGTGTGATCTTCGATTTTTTGTCAAGCTCATTGTACTCAACCTATTTCACTTGTTTCATCGGGGCTTTTTATTGCTGTATATGCTCAATCTCTAATGGGGTTTGATATATCATTTGCGTCTATGTATTGATCTTGGTTACTATTAAAAATTGTTGATTCTCAAGGAATTTCTAGTTGAGCGTTACAGGTAAAAAATAATATTATTGATGCTATAAAAATCATTTTTTTTATTAATTTCATGTGGTTTCTTTTATTTAATAAAGCTTATCTTCATTATATTGAAAAAATAGCAGATTTTCAAACTTTTCACTTGAAAAAAACTTTTTGTTGTTTATATATCAAATATTATTGGTAAAAGAAATTGACATTTTTTATAAAATATAATTCATATAAAATGCATATATCCTTTCTTTTGTTTTTTGTTTGTTATTTTTTGGTTGCTTTTGTTGCTTTGTTGGGATTTTTCTGGAATGATTCAAGATTTTTTTGGTTGGCGGGAATTAACTTTTTATCTTTGGTTGCTTTTTTTGTTGTATCTTTTGTTTTGAAAAAGAAAGAAGCTTCTCTTAATAAAACTACAGAAGAATTAAAAGCGGAAAAAGTGCGTTATTCTAACCATTTTGTAAAATACTCACATATTACTACTGGAAAAAAATGAAGCAATATCGTTTGATATTTATTATTTTTCTCTGTATTTTTGTTTTTGTTTTCAGTTTTGGACTTAATAGTTTTCAATATTCTTTGACAATATGTTTGGGCTTTTCCTTTGCTATATCTTTTCTTTTTGTTAATAGCAGGAAAAGATCTTATTGATAATAAAATAAAAATATTCTGATTTATTTTTGATTTTTACTTCTTCTTGTTTTTGTCTAGCCTTATTGTTTGAATTTTGGTATATTGAACGTTGATATCTGGTATTCTTCCTGTTTTGTTGTTGGCATGATTGCTTGTTTCATTTTTGTTCTTTTTTGTTTGATACGTTTTTATTAAAAGCCAAGGTTTTCGTTATTTCTTTCGTTTGGTTTATGCTAAAATATATTTTGTTGCAATTCTTGGTGTTTTAATTTGGTCTTTTGTTGTAATACCACCAAAAAATACGTTCTGAGAATCTATGTCAAAGTTATCGAGCCAGATTTCAAGTTTTTTTGTAAATGTGTTTGAAAAAAAGAATAAAGACCCATTACTTTATACATGACAATGACAAGTCATTGATTCTTGATTTGTTGCTCCAATTAAGGAAGAAGAAATTTTTGAGGAAACAGGATATGTTGTATCTGGCGTATCTTCTGTTTTTGTATCCGATGAAGAAGTTGATGTTGTTACATGATCATTAGATGAACAATGAGCAAAAGATGTTTTAAAAGAAGAACTCTGAATAAAGAATACCGATACTATTTCTATGCTTGATGCTTTACGCTTTTTAATGGAATCAAACAAACTATCTCTTTCTACAAAAACTAATACCAAGTTTACTTATGTTTCGGTTTCAAATCCATTTTACGCTTATTGGAAAACTGCTTATGATAATAGTATGATAGGAGCAAAAACCAATCCTAGTACGAAAATTACGTGTGAAACGTATCAAGTTTTTAAGGGAATGCTGTTGAATTGGAAATTAAACTATACATCAGCAAATGTAAAAAGAGTGTTTTGGGATGAAGCAACAAAACTTGATGTGTTGAATGGATGTGAGTATGGTAAGTTATTGAAAGGAGAAAATTTGTAATTTAGAATATATATTTTTTTACAAGCAAACTGTCTAAGTGCAGTTTGTTTTTTATTTATATTTTAGATATAAAATAATCTGTTACATATCAAACATTTTTTTGAGGTCTTCGTCTCTGATCATAGAGGGAGATCGCATAGGGTCGAAGGTGATTTCGAGGTTTAGGGAAAAATCTGGTGCGATCTCCGCGATACCGTTTTTTATCATTTCTTGAATCATTTCTGCCATAGGGCAGGCTGGAGTTGTGAATGACATAATTATGTTTATTTTTTTTTCATCTTCGTTTAGTTCTACACTATAAATCAATCATAATGTGTAGATATCTACCATAGGAAATTCTGGATCGTGGACG
>CAZZEA010000151.1:0-2631 GCA_964652925.1 uncultured Candidatus Peribacteria bacterium
AAACTCGAAGAATATGAACGTATGAGAAAACTTCACCGTAATGCGAGAATCAAAAAGTGACTTCCAACTGTAGGAATCGTAGGATATACCAATGCAGGGAAATCAACGCTTCTCAACGCGATGACCAAAAAATGAGTGCTCGCCGAAGATAAACTCTTCGCGACGCTCGGTACTAATGTGGGAAAGTTCTATCTAATTACAGATCCAGTTACTGGTCGTGGAAAGGAAATTCTCCTCAACGACACAATTTGATTTATTCGCGACCTTCCGCCAAAACTTATCCAAGCATTTAAATCTACTTTGGAAGACAGTAGTGAATCTGATATTCTTTTGCACGTTATCGATGCTTCCGACACGTTTGTTCAAGAAAGAATCGACGTCGTGCACGAAATTCTCGCAAACATCGGCGCAAAACAGGAAAAGATATTGGTCTTCAATAAAATTGACGCCCTCACGCCAGAGCGCCTCACTCACCTCAAAGAAACCTACAAAAACGAAACAACCGCTCGAATTTCAGCCAAACAACAGCTTTGATTAGAAGAACTCAAAAACATCTTGATAGAGAAGTTGGATTTACTATAATCATAGCCGTAAAACAAAAAGAAAGGAGTAAAAAATGATTAAAAAAGTTGTTTGGATTATAGTAATTCCATTCGAATGGCTTGGTATAGCATATAATAATTATGAAATTGTCAGAAAATAATTTCTGGAATAATGATCTCAGCTATAGGAATATGGGGTTTTATCTTTCATAGATTATATGATATACCAGTTTGGATAGTTGCTTGTATAGGTTTGATCTTATACTATGCAATACTTTGGCTAATGAGTGATAAAACAACCTGACATATTTGTTTGTGTCAGGTTTTTCTTAAAAGTCAATTTTAAATAGCTTGGTTTATTTTTATCTTTTTACAAAACAAAAATTCTGATTATACTTATAGTAATATTTTATGTGTTTTCTTGCTTTTATGAAAAAATATTATCATTGGTTACTCACTAGTATTGGCTTAATATTATTGGTAGTAACTAGTAGTTTATATACACAAGCACAACAAACAGCCCAGGGAGATGTTGAATTAGAAGTAATGGCATGAAATTCATGTTGTGTTTATGGGACTTCAGTAGTCTTTGGAGAAAAGGATATTATTTTGGGAAGTATAAAATTTACAGGAGATTTCTTGAGTTATTATGGAACCACAACTCGATGATGTAGAGATCTATTATGAACAGAAACATGACGGGTAATGTATATCAGTATGTCAGGAGATATGGAAAATGCTAATGGAAGTAAAATAAGCTCATGAAATATAAAAATAAGTTACGATCAGACTAATTTAGTAGGATGAGATTGTGAATATGTTTTAAATAGTTGAGTAGATCTTCCATTATCATGAGCGGTAAAGCTTGTAGAAAAGACAAATATTCCATCAAATTATGGAAAAATCTGTGAATTAACAACAACTAATGTTCAGCTTAAAGTGGAGACCAATACAGGTCAGGCACCAGGAAATTATGTAGGAACTTTGATAATAGATCTTCCAAATTTTGTAAGTAGTACCTGTGATGGAACATTAGAAGGTACCTTTTATGATGCAGAAACTGATTGATTGGCTTATGTAGGTGATATGTGATCAGCTGGGATTACTGCAAATAGTGGAACTTTTACTTATAAACCAGGAGAAGAGATTATCTTTAAAATCGGAAACGTAACCTTGGGAAATCCAGTAATCCCAGCAGCAGATGGAAGCGTATTCGTAACGGATTTGTTTGGACTAGCAAGAACAGAAATTACAGATTCTAATGTGATTGAAGTAGCAACTTTGCTTCAAGGATTAGATTCTGACAATAATCCAGAAAATGGAATTGTAATATCATGAGCTATAGCTGCTGCATTTACCGAAAGTGGAAATGTAACAGAGTTGAATATAAGTACAAAATTAACAAGCTTATCATTACCAATAAGAGATATAGAAGAAGTGGTTCAACACTTAGAAGATACTGCGGTTAATAGACTTGAAGAAGATGTTGACGTTCAGTATTCTTTTGTGAAAATTGGTACATGATATGGAGATAAATATCCATCATCTATAGTAACAGATAAAGACGGGGATACTTAATTTAATGAAGCTCCTGATGGAAAATGGAGCCAAGGATGAATTTTATTTTGAAATAAATGATTTGAATATTGAAAATCAAATGGAACTCTTTATTCTAAATCCTCCTCTACCGATTGAACAAATAAATATAATGTATTAAATAATGATAAACGAGAACCTTTTGATAAAGATTCTTTCAATAAAGATAATTTGATTGCTAATAAAGAATAATTAATTATTATTTAGAAGTCGATTTTGCTTATTAATAGTTGTTGAATAAAAAAAGCCTAGTCATCTCAGGCTAGGTTTTTTTACATTTTTTTTACCTTATTATTCTTTATTAATTTATCTGTAAATAATACCCCTTCCAAATGATCCATTTCATGTTGTACAATCACCGCATCAAAGTCTTTTAATTTTTTTTTTTGCTTATTTCCTTTGATATCAAGATATTCAACAGTTATAGATTTGTGTCTTTTTACTTTTCCTAGGATATCTGGCAAAGAGATACATGCTTCTTCCCAAATAATCG
>CAZZEA010000152.1:0-2609 GCA_964652925.1 uncultured Candidatus Peribacteria bacterium
CCCTTGGACTTCGGTCTGAGGGTTTTTTTGTGGTTGTCAAAGTCATTGCGAGCCTGCCTGCCGGTAGGTAGGCGGCAGCGTGGCAATCCATGTGACAGAAGTTTGTCAAAAAAAGATTTGATTTTGTGTTTTTTTCTTGTATAATTGGAGAAATTTATCTTGTAATTAAGAATCAATGGATGAATTAAATACAGGTTTATTAATTAGTAAATTTGATAATATCAAAAATATAGATGGTTATGTAGAATGGCGAAGCGCAAGAGATTTGCAAAAATTGCTTTGATATACAGAACGAAGAAATTTTTCTTTGGTTATAGAAAAATCAAAAGAATCTTGTAAAACTTCTTGATTAGAAGTAAAAGACCATTTTGTTGATGTCAACAAATTGGTAAAAATAGGTTCAGATACAGAAAGATTTTTAGAAGATTTTATGCTTTCTCGTTATGCTTGTTATCTTATTGCTCAAAACTGAGATCCAAGAAAGGAGGAAATAGCTTTTGCTCAAGCTTATTTTGCTACACAAACAAGAAAACAAGAAATTCTAGAAAAATATATGGTAGAACATCAAAGACTTTTGAGTAGACAGAAATTAAAAAACACAGAAGCGGAATTTCAAAAGTTGGCATACGAAAGATGAGTTAATTGAGACTGAATAAGTAAAATAAGAAGTAAATGAGACACTGTTTTGTTTGGGGGTAAAACAACTCAAGATATGAAAAAATCTTATTGAATAAAAAGCTGACCCTTAGCTGATTATCTTCCAGAAGTTACTATCAAAGCAAAGGATTTGGCAACAGAAGTAACTAATTATAATATGAAAAACAAGAATCTTAAATGAGAGGATAATATAACACATGAACATATAAAAAATAATCAATGAGTCAGAGAATATTTGATTCAAAGTTGAATAAAACCAGAAGAATTACCACCATCAGAAGATATTAAGAAGATTGAAAGAAGACACAAAAAAGACGAAAAAATAATTTCCAAAAAATGATTAAATTAATCTCTCTTGAGATATAATTATTGACACATACGACTTTGTCTTCGGGCATCGTAAAGAAAAACCCTTGGACTTCGGTCTGAGGGGTTTTCCCTTGTTTTTTGTCTAGAAATATCTAAAAAAAGTACCTTTATACAGTATAAATAAGTTTATAAGAAATTAAGAAATATTGAGTTACTATAACTATTTAATTCATGCAGTTATACCAATGGATTCCGAGAAATTTTGCGATGCAAAATGCCTTAGCAAAAGAGAAGATGTGAAATTTTCAGATAAATTATATTTGGGATTAAAAATTAAAACATGTAAAAGTTGCAAAGATCTTATTGATTGCTTAAAATGAAAACAAATTTTGTATTGTGAATTAGAAAAAATAAACAAACAAAATAATAAATCCTAAGATATTACAGACAAAAAGGACATATAAGATATACGTAAACTATAATTATTATAAAATACAAAAAAGTCTGAATTTTCCTACATTTTCTCTTGAAATTAGTTTTCATATTCATATAGTGTCGTACGCGCAATTTTCGCGATTATCTTTAATTGTTTGAAAAATATAGTTTATGCCTACTATTAATCAACTTATCAAAAACGGAAGAAAAGAAAAAAAAGCGAAGTCAAAAGCTCCTGCTCTTCAGTTTGGTATCAATAAGCTTAGAGGAAACAAGAAAGTTGAGGGACCTGCTCCATTCAAAAGATGAGTATGTCTCAAAGTTTCTGTTATGGGTCCAAAGAAACCAAACTCAGCACAAAGAAAGTTTGCCAAAGTTAGACTTTCAAATGGAGTAGAAATATTAGCATATATTCCTGGAGAATCTCATACATTACAAGAACACAGTGTGGTTTTGGTAAGAGGATGAAGAGTTAAAGATCTTCCATGAGTGAGATATCACATCCTTAGAGGAAAGTATGATGCAAATCCAGTGGACAAAAGAAGACAAAGTAGATCTTTGTATGGAGCTAAAAGACCAAAAGCTGCAAAATAGTTTTTAATTAGTAATAATCCGTGATCTCATGATTGATCAAAATCAAAAAATTAGCAAAATCGTGAATTTTATCATGAAAAGTGGTAAAAAAAGCGTTGCTCAAAGTATATACAACAAGGTGCTTCAAGAAATCAAAGCAAGTGGACATATGAATCCATTTATCGTTGTAGAGGCTGCTATCGAAAACGCTGCTCCTACTATTATGATTAAGTCAAAAAGACTTGGTGGATCTGTTTATCAAGTACCAGTAGAAGTAAAACCAGCAAAAAGACTGTTTTTCTCTATTAAATGGCTTTTGGATGCTGCTAGATCAAAATCTGGAAAACCTATGTACAAGAAGTTGGCTGAAGAAATCTTGGCTGCTTACTCTAATCAAGGATATGCAGTAAAGAAAAAGGAAGAAGCTCATAAAATGGCTGAAGCAAACAAAGCTTTTGCATATATGGCAAAATATATCAACTAGTATTTAGGATAAGTTTTTACACTATTAAATCTGTTTACAATGTGAGATACAAGTGGTGCAAAATATAAGCACATGTTCTATAATGTTAAACGAGCAAGAAAAAAATCAGGAGATAAACAAAAAAAAGCTATAGAATGGTATATTTTGGTAT
>CAZZEA010000153.1:0-2534 GCA_964652925.1 uncultured Candidatus Peribacteria bacterium
GTTACTAATTATATTCTACTTACGTAATGGTGCAATAGTTATGATAATTTTTCCATCCCATGAAGAGGCATGGAAAACAATATATGGTATATTGTCTGGTATACTTTGTATGGGAAAAATAAAAGTTTGGTTGTGCTCTTTAGCACTTATTGTTATCGGTGTTTTCTTTAATATCTATTTAAATGTTAAAGGAATTGTCCTTTATTTCCAAAAGGTTTTAGATCCTCAACAAACAGCAATTTTGGCTTTTATTATTGCACAAGGAATTGTTTTGTTGGGTATGGCTTTTATCTTTGGTATGTATTTCAAAGAGAGGAAAGCAATAATTTTGAGTTTTGTGTTTAGTGTTGTTTTGCTGTTTCTTTCTATGGAGGTTTATTCTTTGATTTAATTTTTTGAACATCTAGAATTATTATTCTAGGTGTTTTTTATATATGAAATTTCTTGTATTAAAAACATCTTTCCATAAAAAAGGACTGTTTATTTTTTTGAATATTTTTGTATGTACAAGGTTTTTTGATGTAAGGTAAATAAATATTATCTCAATAAGTGGTTGGCGTATTTTGAACAGAACAACCAAGATATTTCTAAAAATTTGATTATTGCAACATGTGTTGTGACGGATAGAGCCAAAAATAAGTGGCTTAGAGAGGTGAAAGTTGCTTTGGAACAAGGACAAAAAGTATATATTACGTGATGTGGAGTCTTTGATCAAGGACAAAAGATGAGTGACGAACAATTCTATGCTATCTATCCAGAATTATCAGGATTTAAAAATATGATTGAATTATTGTGAGAAGAGCCAGGAAGAACGGATACACGTGAAGTGGCTACGCATGAATTTAAAACAACAAATCTGTATACCAAAAAGTTTGTCATGATTCAAAATGGGTGCGATACGCATTGTACATTTTGTCTGACGATTCTAAAAAGAGGAAAAAATAGAAGCAGAGATTTGGAAGATATTATCATGGAAATCAATGAATTTGTTGCTGGTGGCGGGAAAGAAATTGTCTTGACGGGAATTAATTTAGCCGCATGGGGAACTGAATCTACAAGGAAACCAGAACAAAGTAAATTTTCTGAGTTATTAGAAGCTATTATCAAAAACACCTCAGTACCGAGAATTAGAATTTCTAGTCTTGGACCTGAATTTTTGGATGAAAGGTTTTTTGATTTAATGAAAAATCCGAGATTTTTGAATCATTTCCATTTTTCGATTCAGAGCTTTTCGGATAAGGTGTTGAAGTTGATGAATAGGAATTATGATGCAGCGTTGCTTGATCGTGTGTTGACGCGTATCAGAAACCTTGAAAGACCTGATAAAGATTTGATCAGTATAGGCGCTGATATTATTACGGGATTTCCGGGAGAGACGGCAGAGGAGTTTCAGAAAACGGTCGAGGGAGTGAGGAAATATGGGATTACTAAGTTACATGCGTTTCCGTTTTCTGCGCATGAAAAGTGAGAATCGGTCCCAGCTGCTAAGCTGCCTGAGCAATTACCTTTTTCTCAGAGAAAACAAAAAAATGCTGAGTTATTAGCGATTGGTGAAGAAGTTAGAAATGATTTTTTAGCAAAAAATAAAGGCGTGAAACATAAGGTCCTTATTGAAGAAAAGAAACAATGAAAATTTCACGGATGGACAGAAAATTATATCCAGGTTGAATTGGATGGAGAATATAAAAAAGGAGATGTGGTGGAAATTGTTTTATAATTAAAATCCAGATTGTAATTCAATCATTTTATAATATTGTCCTTTCTTTTTGAGTAATTGATTATGAGTTCCTTGTTATATGATTTGTCATTTATCAAATACATAGATAATATCAGCACTTTTTACTGTTTGTAATCTGTGAGCAGCGACAATAACGGTTCTATTTTTGAATAGGTTAGTAAATGCTTCAGTAATTTGTTCTTCAGAGAAGCTATCAAGTGCTGATGTCGGTTCATCGAGGAATATGATACGAGGATTTTTGAGAAAAAGTTTTGCGATAGCGAGTCTTTGCTTTTGTCCACCACTCAGTCTTACTCCTTTTTCTCAAATCTGGGTTTCGAGTCAATCTTTGAATTGGTACACGAAGTCACATTTTGATAATTTTATTGCGGTTTGAATTTCTTTTTTGGTTACTTTTCTTTTGGTTCCATAAAGGAGATTTTCCATAACTGTTCCATCAAAAACATTTGGATCTTGAGTGAGATATCCGATGTTGTTATAGTAACTTTTGAGAGCTGTTTTTTGGAGATCTTGGTCATCTATCAATACTTTCCCTTGAGTTGGGTGAATATATCCGGCAATTAACTTTATCAGTGTTGTTTTTCCTGATCAGCTTTCTCCAACAAGAGCAATTTTTTCTCCTCATGTGAGAGTTAAAGAAAAATTTTCAAAAATATTTTTTTCTCCATAACTGAAACTCATATTTTGAAATTCAATATTTCATTGTTTAAATCTGAATATATTTCCTGTTTCATATCCTTTGATTGGAGGAATATCATCAAATGTTTTTCGAAGTTTTTCTACGTAAATAATTAGT
>CAZZEA010000154.1:0-2531 GCA_964652925.1 uncultured Candidatus Peribacteria bacterium
GTTACTTCTAAACAGTGTTTCCAATAAAAAATCTGTTTAGAGTGCGGCTGAAGGTACTGCAATAAATTACAACAGTCGCCAAAATATTGCTAGTGAATAGTATTTTTTACCAAGTAGATGATGGTTTCCTAAAATAAACTAAAAACTGTATGGTGTAAAATAAATAAATCAATCTCTGTTCAACAATATTGTTTGTATGATATCATTCTCAATATTAGATTTGATTTCGGATCCGAACACATTTTTATTTGTACTGTAATATTTCAACATGTCCCTGTCCAATATAATATCATCTTTGTCGAATAATATCTTATATGCTTTTTTCAAATAACTACAATCTGTTGGAAAAAGTTTGTTATGATTATACATTTTGAATCTAATAATCATGGTTGCATTGTTAGAAGTCACATCTGTTTCTGTGGATTTGGTCGGTTCTTTTCCAGAACAAAATAGGTCTTTTTTGTCAGAAATTATTTCTATTACTCTCATCAACTTGGACATATTCAATGGTTCATTTATATCATTCACCAATTCATTTAACCCAGAAGATAATTCCTCCAATAATTTCCTCTCTTCTAATAGTTTCTTTTCTTCTAATAATTTCTTTTCTTCTAACAATCTCTTTTCTTCTAATAGCTTTTTTTCTTCTTCTAATAGTCTCTTTTCTTCTAATAATTTATTATTTTGTAGTCTTTCCTCTTCCAATAATATTTCTTTCGACAACTCATCATTCTTCAATGACAATTTTCTTTCAGGAGTGTCCGTGTCTGTCTCGGATGAGGACTCTTTTTGTGGTGTTCTCTCGTCTTTTGGTGAAGGATCAACATCTTTTTTCGATTTGTTTTTTTGCATCAAATTAATCGATTTGGCGACAGTAGTTTCAAAAATATTTTTTACAGACATTACGAGTTTTTCAGCATCGAAGATTGTTAAAAAATTTTTTTGATGTGTACATGGTTCTGTCGAACTTTCTTCATTTCCGACGATAGATGACGTAGCCCCATATTTGATGAATGTAGAAAGTTGGTTTCTTATGTGTTCATCAAGTTCTCCAGAACATTTTTCCATCATGTTTACATAAATTTTGACGAGACCATGTACATCAACGGATAATATAGTTCTAATACATTTTTTGATAAGATTTTCTATATAATATGTTACAACATTATCTTTTTTATTATTCCCAAAATATAGCGAGATCAGTCCTTTTATGATCTGTGGATATTGGTCAGTGAAGGGGATTGTGGTAAAGATACTTTTGTCACAGTCGTTTTCCAAATAATTATAGAAAGTTGTTATATGTTGTAATAATTCGTCACCACGTTTGTTTTCGTTCTTCATTATGTATAGTTCGTCTGCAATATATGTTGCTATATCACATTTTATATCACATTTTTCACTGTAGTCAACGGTTGGCAAATATATATAGTCAGACAGATGGTTTTTGATAAGATGATCAAATTCATTTACTAACAACGAAGCAAATCTATCAGTAGGATTCATTTTTATATTGATTTATTCGATTTGTTTGTATGCAAAATATTTAATTATCAATTTTTTTTGGTGGATATCAAAAAATTGATAAACGAATGTGTTATCTATATGATATACATATGTACATAATAAACCATGGTAAAATTGTTTGAATCGTTGAGGAATAAATCGATAGAATTTGATTTACCCAAAATCATAAACTGGTATACATGTGGTCCAACTGTATATGACGATAGTCATATTGGGCATGCGAGAACTTTCATAATATATGATATATTAAGGAAATATCTTGAGTCTATTGGTCACAGTGTTATATACACGATGAACATCACGGATATAGATGACAAAATCATGAACAAAGTAAAACGGATACACTGGGCGAATCTTTTAGAGAAACTAGGCACATCATGTACTGTTGTGGATTGGAATGATGATCATGTTGAATTAACACTCTTGAAGTCATTCACAGAAGAAGAAATGACACCCTCTATGGAATTATTTTATGATTTTGTTGATAAAGAAGAAAGTAAATTCTGGTGCGACATGGAATCTATAAATGTAAAATTACCTTTTGCAAAAATAAGAGTTACAGAAGTCCATAATGATGTGATAGAATACATTAATAAATTGATATATGACGGAATGGCATATGTATCTAACGGGTCCGTGTATTTTGATACACAAAAATATGGATCCACCTATGTTATGCCGTTATCACTGTGCCCGCACACTAACAACGATGTTAATCTAAAAAACAATTTTGCTACAGATAAAAGACATCCCCATGATTTCTCATTGTGGAAAGCGAGAAAAAAATATGAAATATCTTTTGATTCTCCATGGGGGCCAGGACATGTGTCCTGGCACACAGAGTGTTCTGTTATGATAAATAAATTATTCGGTGACAATACACTTCATATTCATAGTGGGGGAGTCGATCTCAAATTTCCTCACCATCAGAATGAATGTATTCAAACGACAGCACACAATGGTGGAAACATGGATTGGGTAAAATATTTTATACATACTGGTCATCT